>NZ_JAGPYL010000104.1:0-22189 GCF_018070095.1 Micromonospora sp. U56 | reverse complement strand
CCTGAAGACCGGCAAGTCGACGGCGGTCACCGAGCGGGAGGTGGCCGAGCACCCGCAGCTCGGGGCGTACCAGGCAGCGGTGGAGGCGGGGGCGTTCGCCGAGTTCGGCGAGGAGTCCGGCGGTGCCGCGCTGGTGCAGCTCGGCACGGGGGCGAAGGACGCCAAGGAGCAGGCCCAGGCCGCCGCCGGGGAGGGTCCGGAGGCCGGCTGGGCCACCGCCCTGGTCCGGCGCACCGCCGATACGATGGCCGCCGCCACCTTCGCCGCGGTCGCCAACTCGAAGTGCCGGGTCTGCCCGGTGCGCACCAGCTGCCCGGTCTCCGGGCAGGGGCGCCAGGTCGTCGAGCCCCCGGCGCCCCGCACCCCGGAGGAGCCGTGACCGCGCGGAGTGGACGAGCCAGGCAGGCGCGAGCGAAGGCGGAACGGTGACCCAGCCGACCCTGTTCAGCACCGCCGCCCCGGCGCCCCGGGCCGCCGACGCCGGGCCCCGCTACACCCCGGTCGAGCTGGCGAAGCTGCTCCGGCTGCCGGCCCCGACCCGGGAGCAGGCGGCGATCATCGCCGCGCCGGTGGAACCGCTGCTGGTGGTGGCGGGCGCCGGATCGGGCAAGACCGAGACGATGGCCGCCCGGGTGGTCTGGCTGGTCGCCAACTCGTACGTCCGGCCGGAGCAGATCCTCGGCCTCACCTTCACCCGCAAGGCGGCCGGTGAGCTGGCGCACCGGGTGCGTACCCGGCTCGACCAGCTGGTCCGGCGGCTGGGCCGGCGCGGGCGCGACCCGCTGGACGACCCGCTCGCCGGCGAACCGACCGTCTCCACCTACCACTCGTACGCCGGCCGGATCGTCACCGAGCACGGGCTGCGCGCCGGGTACGAGCCGACCACCCGGCTGCTCACCGAGGCGTCCCGCTGGCAGTTGGTCGACCTGCTGGTGCGCAACTACGACGGCGACATGTCCGAGGTCGACCGGATGCCCAGCACCATCACCGACGCGGTGCTGGCGCTGGCCGGGGAGCTGGACGAGCACCTGGTCGACCCGGACGAGCTGGCCGCCTGGACCGGCCGCTTCTTCGCCGACGTGCAGTCCCGCCCCGGTCGGGTCTACGCCGACGTGCGCAGGGCGTTGCAGTTCCAGCAGACCCGGCTCAAGCTGCTCCCGTTGGTGCGGGCGTACGCGCGGCGCAAGGACGACTTCGAGGCGATGGACTTCGCCGACCAGCTCGCCCGGGCCGCGCGGGTGGCCCGCGACCACCCGGCGGTGGGCGCGGTCGAGCGGGACCGCTTCCGGGTGGTGCTGCTCGACGAGTACCAGGACACCAGCCACGCCCAGGTGGTGCTGCTCAACGCGCTGTTCGGCGGCGGCCACCCGGTCACCGCGGTCGGCGACCCGTGCCAGTCCATCTACGGCTGGCGCGGGGCCAGCGCCGGCACCCTGGAGCGGTTCCCGACGGAGTTCGCCCGCCCCGACGGCACCCCGGCCGAGGTGCTGAGTCTCACCACGAGCTGGCGCAACCGGCCGGAGATCCTCGGCGTGGCCAACGCGCTCTCCCTGCCGCTGCGCGCCGCCGGCGCCCGGGTGCCCGAGCTGCGCGCGGCGCTGAGCGTCCGGGACCCGATCCCGCACCGCAGCCCGGGCGGCCACGCCGCCGGCACCGTGCACTGCGCGCTGTTGGAGACGTACGCCGACGAGGCCGACTGGATCGCCGACAGCGTGCTCGCCGCCTGGCGGGGCGCCGCCCGGCTGCCCGGGGCGCTGCCCGAGCACATCCCGGTGCCGCAGCGCCCCACCACGGCCGTGCTGGTCCGGCTGCGCAGCCAGATCCCGGCGATCGAGGCGGCGCTGCGGGCTCGCGGCCTGCCGGTCGAGGTGGTCGGCCTGGGCGGCCTGCTGGACACTCCCGAGGTCCGCGACGTGGTCTGCACCCTGCGGGTGCTCGCCGACCCGACCGACGGGGCGGCGCTGCTGCGGCTGCTCACCGGCGCGCGCTGGCGGATCGGGCCGCGTGACCTGGTGGCGCTGCACCGGCGCGCCCGGGCGATCGCGCGGGCGCGGCACCGGCTCACCGGCGACGACGGGCCGGAGATCGCGGTGGACGTGCTGGACGAGGCGACGCTGGTCGAGGCGCTGGCCGACCTCGGGCCGGCGCAGGCGTACTCGGCCGAGGGCTACGCGCGGTTGCGCGCGTACGGGATGGAACTGGCGCTGCTGCGCTACCGGCTGGACCAGACCCTGCCGGAGCTGATCGCCGACATCGAGCGGACCATCGGCCTGGACGTGGAGGTGGCGGTCCGGGCCGGCCGGGATGGCGCCGGTGACGCCGGGCTGGCCCGGGGCCACCTGGACGCCCTGGGCGACGTGGCCGCCCGGTTCAGTGGCGAGACCCCGGGGGCCACCCTCGCCGGGTTCCTGGCCTACCTGGCCGCCGCCGAGGACGAGGAGCGCGGCCTGGCCCCGGGCGAGGTGGAGGTGGTCGAGGGCGCCGTGCAGGTGCTCACCGCGCACGCCGCCAAGGGTCTGGAATGGGACGTGGTGGCGGTCGCCGGGCTGACCCGGGGAGTCTGGCCGGGGCCGGTGCGCAACTCCGACCACTGGCTGGGCGGGCTCGGCGTGCTGCCGTTCCCGCTGCGCGGCGACGCCGACGGGCTGCCCGAGCTGGGCCTGGCCGGGGCGGAGGACCAGCGCGGGGTGGCCCGGGCCCTGGCGGACTTCACCGACGCCTGGCGGGCGCACGACGAGCGGGAGGAGCGCCGGCTGGCGTACGTGGCGGTGACCCGGCCGCGTCGGCTGCTGCTCTGCTCCGGCTACTGGTGGGGGGAGGGGACCAAACGCTTCCGGGGTCCGTCGGTCTTTCTCCGCGAGGTGCACGACGCCTGCCTCGACGGCGCGACCGGGCACCTGGTCGACGGCTGGGCGCCCGAGCCGGCCGGGGACGCGGTCAACCCGACCACCGAGATGGTGCTGCGGGCGGAGTGGCCGGCGGACCCGCTGGGCGCCCGCCGGCCGGCGCTGGCCGAGGCCGCCGCGCTGGTCCGCCGGTTCCTCGCCGACCCCGCCGCGGCCCGCCGCGAACCGGCTGGCGAAGCCGTGGCCGCGGCGGTGCCGGCCGGTGGGGAGGCCGGCGTCGAGGACCCGGAGGTGGTGCGCTGGCGACGGGAGGCCGACCTGCTCCTCGCCGAGCGGGCCGAGCTGCTCCGGCAGGCCGAAGCCGTGGAGGTGGCGCTGCCCGGGCACCTGTCGGTGACCCAGTTGGTGGCGCTGCGCCGCGACCCGGAGGCGCTGGCCCGGACGCTGCGCCGGCCGATGCCGACCGAGCCCAACCCGTACGCGCGGCGAGGCACCGCCTTCCACACCTGGCTGGAGCAGCGCTTCGGCGCCGACCGGCTGCTCGACGTGGACGAGCTGCCCGGCGCGGCCGACGCGGACGCCGCGCCGGACGAGGCGCTGGCCGAGTTGCAGGAGCGCTTCCTGGCCAGCGAGTGGGCCGAGCGGGTGCCGGTGGAGGTGGA
The DNA here is from genome assembly GCF_018070095.1 of Micromonospora sp. U56. Taxonomy (NCBI): domain Bacteria; kingdom Bacillati; phylum Actinomycetota; class Actinomycetes; order Micromonosporales; family Micromonosporaceae; genus Micromonospora; species Micromonospora sp. U56. Next base: position 18,681 of record NZ_JAGPYL010000104.1, on the reverse strand, counting down.
GGTGCCGTTCGCCACAGTGCTCGCCGGGGTGGTGGTCCGGGGCCGGATGGACGCCGTCTTCACCCGCCCCGGTGGCCGCTACGACGTGGTCGACTGGAAGACCGGCCGCCGGCCCACCGGCCGGGAAGCCGAGGTGGCGGCGGTGCAGCTGGCCGTCTACCGGCTGGCCTGGGCCGAGCTGGCCGGGGTGCCGGTCGACCGGGTCGGGGCGGCCTTCCACTACGTCCGGGAGGGCGTGACGGTGCGGCCGACGGACCTGCTCGACGCCGACGGGCTCACCGCGTTGATCGGCGGCGTACCGGAATTTCCGCCCGGGGGTGGCGTGCCGGGAAATCCGTGATAGGTTCGTCCCGTTGCAGTTTTGGTTTCCAGAGACTCTGTGTGCGCCTGGCGGATTGTGGCCCCAGGCGCTCTTTGTTGTGTCCGGAGTTCTCCGGGCGGGGCGACCAGAAGCGACAAGCGATTCGCGCATTCCCGCGCGGAGCGCTCCTCTTCGAGTCCGCAACAGGTGCGGGTTCGACGTTCCGTCAAGGAGACAGAACACATGGCTATTGGCACCGTCAAGTGGTTCAACGCTGACAAGGGCTTCGGCTTCATCACCCCGGACGGCGGCGGCGCTGACGTCTTCGCCCACTTCTCGGCGATCCAGTCCTCCGGCTACCGGAGCCTGGACGAGAACCAGCGGGTCGAGTTCGAGGTGACCCAGGGCCAGAAGGGCCCGCAGGCGGAGAACATCCGCCCGCTCTGATCCTCGGATCAACCCGTAACACCCTGATCTTCGGATCGACCCGTAACACCCTCCGCGCCCTCCGGGCGCGGTGACGGGACCGGTCCGCCGCGCCGCCCCCCGCTACGGCGGGAGTGGCGTGCTGCGGCGGACCGGCCTGTACCCCTTCGGTTCGTGCTTGTGAGTCGCGGCGGATCTGCTCCGCCGGCGACAGCGCCGATTCACCGGCGCCCTCCCTCGACACGTGCCGCGTCGAGGAAGGCATTTCCGCATGACCATGACCATTCCCACCTTCGCCGCGACCGGCCTGGCGCCGGCGCTGCTCACCGAGCTGACGGCGCAGGGCATCACCGAGCCGTTCCCGATCCAGACGGCCAGCCTGCCGGACTCGCTCGCCGGCCGCGACGTGCTCGGCCGCGGCCGTACCGGCTCGGGCAAGACGCTCGCCTTCGGGCTCCCGCTGCTGTCGCGTACCGCCGGCCGCCGGGCCCGCCCCGGTCGCCCGCTGGCGCTGGTGCTGGTGCCGACCCGTGAGCTGGCCCAGCAGGTCACCACCGCGCTCGCCCCGTACGCCCGCGCCGTCGGGCTGCGCTGCGCCACCGTGGTCGGCGGCCTGTCGTTGCAGCGGCAGGCGGACGCCCTGCGCTCCGGCGCCGAGGTGGTGGTGGCCACCCCCGGCCGGCTGCACGACCTGATCAACCGGGGCGACGCCCGCCTCGACCAGGTCGCCATCACCGTGCTGGACGAGGCCGACCAGATGGCCGACATGGGCTTCCTGCCGCAGGTCACCAAGCTGCTGGAGCAGGTCGCCCCGGACGGCCAGCGGATGCTCTTCTCCGCCACCCTGGACGGCGGCGTGGACAAGCTGGTCCGCCGCTTCCTGAGCAACCCGGTCTCGCACTCGGTCGACCCGGGCACCGCCACGGTGACCGCGATGACGCACCACGTGCTGCTCGTCGACGCGGCCGACAAGCCGGCCGCGCTCACCCAGATCGCCGCCCGTGAGGGCCGCACCATCATGTTCATGGCCACCAAGCACCGCGCCGACCGGATGGCCCGCCAGCTGCTGGCCAAGGGGGTACGCGCCGCCGCCCTGCACGGCGGCAAGTCCCAGCCGCAGCGCACCCGGATCCTGGAGCAGTTCCGCACCGGCCAGGTGACCGCCCTGGTCGCCACCGACGTGGCGGCCCGCGGCATCCACGTGGACGGGCTGGACATGGTGGTCAACGTGGACCCGCCGACCGAGGCGAAGGACTACCTGCACCGGGGCGGTCGTACCGCCCGGGCGGGGGAGTCCGGCACGGTGGTCACGCTGGTCCTGCCCGAGCAGCGCCGGGACGTCTCCCGGCTGATGAGCGTGGCCGGGATCAAGCCGCAGTCGACCCAGGTACGCCTCAACGACGGGTCGCTGGCCCGGGTGACCGGTGCCCGGGAGCCGTCCGGCGTGCCGGTGACCATCGCCGTCCCGCAGCCGGCACCGGCCGCGCGTAGCGCCAGCGGTGGCGGGGAGGGCGCGCGCTCCGCGCACCGCACCTCGGGCCGCTCCCGGCGCCTGCGCCGCCCGCGTACCGCCTGACCTTTCCCGGCCCGCAGCGGCCGCGCACCGCCCGACGGCGGTCGCGCGGCCGCTGTTTTCGTTTCCGGAACGCCCCGTCCGGCCCGGAGTCCCTGGCATCGGTGGAGATCGCCGACGTGGCGGGGCCGGACGGCCACGCTGGGTGAACGTTTGGCCGGCTGAGTCGGCAAACAGGCGAGGTTGGGTCCGATCGGCGACTGTCCCGAGGCCCCTGCCTGATCGAAGCTTGTACCGGGGGGAAGATCCGGCCGGGGGCGGTCGGGCACGGGAGGGGTGACCATGGCGGGCGACGCCGATTCGGGGGCGGTGCGCGAGCTGCTGGTGGTGTTCGCGGTGGCGGGCGCGGGGCTGGTGCTCGCCATGGTCGCGGCGTTCGCGCCCTGGCACCCGAGGCCGGGGCGCGCCGCCCCGGCCGGGCTGGTGGAACTGCGCAGCCCGGCCGGCTCGGCCGGCCCGGCGGTCGAGTTGACCTCCGGCTAGCCGGGGGATGGTCCCGGGACCGCGGCCGGCGAGGGGCCGGTACGCGGGGGTGGCCGGTCGGGCTCCGGGGGGAGGACCGACCGGCCGTCACCCGATGGCGGAACGCTCGCGACGGACCAGCAGGTCGGCCAGCGTGGTCCGGTCGACCACCACGGCGATCGCGCCGTGCACCGCGAGCCAGACGTGCCGCAGCCCCGTCGCCACGCCGTGGTAGCCGGCGTTCTCCGCCGGCAGGCCGCGCACCGTGGTCAGCGAGCCGCCGACGGCGCGCAGCACGTCCCCGACGCTGATCTCCCCGGCGGGCCGGGTCAGCGCGTACCCGCCCTCGGTGCCCCGGTGGCTGTGCAGCAGCCCGGCCCGGCGCAGGTCCAGCAGGATGCCCTGGAGGAAGCTGAGCGGAATGCCCTGACTTTCCGCCAGGGCCGCCGCCTTCACCAGCTCGCCACCGGCCCCGCCGGCCGGCACCGACCCGCCGGCCGGCACCGACCCGCCGGCCGGTCCGGACCGGGAGCCGGGTGACGTGCCCGACCCGCCCGCCGGGACGGGCGCCGTCCGCGACTCCGAGCCCGCCGGCCCGCCGTCGCCGCCGGTCGAGGCGGCGGCGACGGCGAGCATCGCCCGGAGCGCGTAGTCGCTGCGCGCGGAGACGTACACGTCACTGACCGGCCTGGTCCAGCACGCCCCAGCGGCGCCGGATCGCCTTGTCCGCCGCGCCGAAGGCCGCGTCGACGAGCAGGCCGACGACCAGGATCACGATCATCGTGGCGAGCAGCCAGGGCGAGTCCGCCAACTCCCGGGCGTAGGTGAGCTGCGCGCCGAGCGAGGTCTGCGAGATGCCGACCACCAGCAGCTCACCGGCCATCAGGCTGCGCCAGGAGAACGCCCAGCCCTGCTTCAGGCCGGCCACGATCGCCGGCAGCGCGGCCGGTGCGATGACGTACCGGTAGAGGTTGAGTCCCCGGGCGCCGAGGTTGCGGCCGGCGCGCAGCAGCAGCGGCGGCACGTAGTCGACGCCGCTGATCACCCCGTTGGCGATGGACGGCGCGGCCCCGAGCACCACCACGAAGAAGATCGCCTTCTCGCTCAGCTCGAACAGCAGGATCGCCAACGGGAACCAGGCGATGGACGGCATGGTCTGCAGGGCGGTGATCATCGAGCCGATGGCCGCCCGGAGCACCCGGGACCGGGCCACCGCGAGGCCGACCAGCAGGCCCACCGCGACCGAGAAGACGTACCCGACGGCGGCCCGGCGCAACGTGATCGCGATGCCCTCCCACAGCTGCGGGCCGCTCGCCTGCCGGATCAACTCCTCGCCCACCACCACCGGGCCCGGCAGCGACCACGGCGGCTTCCAGCCGCTCCAGACCACCACCTGCCAGATGCCGATGGCCAGGGCCAGCGCGGCGAGTTTCGGCCAGGTGGCCGCCCAGAGCCGGGCGCCCCGGGAGACCTCCTTGTCCCGACCGGCGATCTCCAGCGCATCCAGCCCGGAGATCTCCGCGTCGCTACGCGCGGCCCCGGTGAGGGTGTCACCGGCCATGTCGGCCCACCTCCGTACGAAGTCGGTCGGTGACCTCGGCGGCGATCGCGGCGACCTCGGGGGAGTCGATGCGCCGGGGTCGGGGCACGTCCACCGCGGTCGACCAGATGATCCGGCCGGGTCGGCTGCTGAGCAGGATGATCCGGTCGGCGAGCCGGGCTGCCTCGCGGACGTTGTGGGTCACGAAGAGCACCGACAGGTTCCGCTCGGACCAGATCCGTTCCAGCTCGTCGTGCAGGATGTCCCGGGTCATCGCGTCCAGCGCGCCGAACGGCTCGTCCATCAGCAGGACCGGGGTGTCCAGGGCCAGGGTGCGGGCCAGCGCGACCCGCTGGCGCATCCCGCCGGAGAGCTCGTGCGGGCGCTTGCGGCCGAACTCAGCCAGGTGGACGGTGCGCAGCAGCTCCGCCACCCGCTCGCGCCGCTCGGCCCGGGGCAGCCCACGCAGCTTCAGCGGGACCTCCACGTTGGCCTCGACGGTCAGCCACGGAAAGAGCGCGGGCTCCTGGAACATCAGCCCCGGGCTCGCGTCGCCGGCCAGCGCGATCCGCCCACCGCTGGTCCGGTCCAGGCCGGCCACCAGGTTGAGCAGGGTGCTCTTGCCGCACCCGGAGGCGCCGACCAGGCAGACGAACTCGCCGGGCGCGACGTCGAGGCTCACCCCGTCGAGGGCGAGGAAGGCGTTCGCCCCGCGCCCGTACACCTTGGTCACGCCGGAGAGCGCGACTGCTGTGGTCACGCTCCCCGGCGCCGTCGTGGTCGATGTCATGGCTGGGCGACCTCGGTCTTGCCCTGCGTCTTGAGCACCTCGTTGAGGTACGTCAGGTCGTACAGGCCGTCGAGGCTGACCGGCTGGGTGAGTTCCACCGCGACCGCGTGGTCGAGCCCGGTCTTCAGCGAGGAGGCGATGGGGTCGTTGGTGAACTCCAGCGTGGGCCAGGCCTGCTTGATCAGCTTGACGTCCAGCGGCTTGCCGGTGATCTTGCCGATGTGCTCGGAGATGGCCTGCTGGGACTCGTCCGGCTTCGTGTTGACGAACTCGTTCGCGGCGACCTGCCCCTCGACCAGCTTCTTCACCACGTCGGGGTGGGCCTTGAGGAACTTGGTGCTGACGATCAGGTTGGTGATGACGAACTTCCGGTCCGGCCAGAGGTCGCGCTCGTCGACGAGCACCTTGCCGCCGGCGTTGACCAGCCGGGAGACGAACGGCTCGGGCACCCACGCGCCGTCGATCGCGCCGCTGCCAGAGGTCTCCACCGTCTGGGCGTTCTCCTGGGGCACGATCGTGACGTCGCCGCCCTCCTTGGTGGTCTTCAGGCCCTTCTCCCTGAGCCAGTAGCGCAGCGCCACGTCCTGGGTGTTGCCCAGCTGCGGGGTGGCGATCTTCTTGCCGCGCAGCTGTTCGACCGAGGTGATCTCCGGCTTGACCACCAGGGCCACGCCGCCGGAGGCGGCGCCGGAGATCACCCGGACCGCCTCGCCCTGGGACTTGGAGAAGGCGTTCACGGTCGGGTTCGGACCGATGTACGTCGCGTCGAGCGCGCCGGAGAAGACCGCCTCGATCGCGGCGGGGCCGGCGTTGAAGGTCTTGGTCTCCAGCTTGGCGTCGGTGCCGAGCCTCTCGGTGAAGATGCCCTTCTCCACGCCGACCACGGCCGGGGCGTGGGTGATGTTGGGGAAGTAGCCCAGCCGCAGAGTGGCCGGGCCGGAGCCGCCGGCCGCGCTGTCGTCGCCGCACGCCGCCGTGGTCCCCGCCGTCGCCACGCCGATGACGGCGAGGGTGGCGAGGGAGACCAACCGACGGAAGGGGAGCCGTCTCATCGTCCATCCAATCCGCAGTATTCCTACTTGATTGGTAGGAAGGGTGGGGCAGTGGTCGGCCGGCGTCAAGACCCATCCACGATCCGGGACGGCCTGCCGGGGGAATCTCGGCAATTCCCACCTGTTGGGTGGGGTTGGCGGCGTCGATCGGTCGACCGGCGTACCGCCGTCCGGCGGCGCACCACCCCCCGCGCCGGAGCGCCCGCCGGTGCCGACCGCTCCGCGAAGGTCGCCGGTGCCGGGACTGCCGAGGCGCTAGGGTCGTTGTCGTGCCGACGCGCAGAGTCAGAATCCCCGCGACGAAATATCCGGTCGAGCGGTACACCCTCGACAACGGCCTGCGGGTGGTCCTCACCCCCGATCGCAGCGCCCCGGTCATCGGGGTCGCGGTCGTCTACGACGTCGGCATCCGGTCCGAGCCCGAGGGGCGTACCGGCTTCGCCCACCTCTTCGAGCACCTGATGTTCCAGGGCTCGGAGAACCTGGAGAAGCTGGCCCACTTCCGGCACGTCCAGGGCGCCGGCGGCACCTTCAACGGCTCCACCCACCTGGACTACACCGACTACTTCGAGACGCTGCCGAGCAACGCCCTGGAACGGGCGCTGTTCCTGGAGGCCGACCGGATGCGCGGCCCCCGGCTGACCGAGGAGAACCTGCGCAACCAGGTCGACGTGGTCAAGGAGGAGATCCGGGTCAACGTGCTGAACCGGCCGTACGGCGGCTTCCCGTGGCTGACCCTGCCGCCGGTCATGTTCGACACCTTCCCCAACGCGCACGACGGCTACGGCTCCTTCGTCGACCTGGAGTCGGCCACCGTCGCCGACGCCGCCGACTTCTTCCGCCGTTACTACGCCAGCGGCAACGCGGTGCTGGCGGTCAGCGGGGACATCGACGTCGCCGAGGCGATGGCCCTGATCGAGCGGCACTTCTCCGACGTGCCGGCCCGACCCGCGCCGCGGCGGCCCGACTTCACCGAGCCGGACCTGACCGTCGAGCGGCGCAGCACGTACACCGACACGCTGGCGCCGCTGCCGGCGGTCGCCGGGGCCTGGCGGGTGCCCGACCCGATCGACGACTTCGCCGGCTACCTGCCCTACGTGGTGCTGGCCGAGGTGCTCACCGACGGCGACGCCTCCCGGCTGGTGGAGCGGCTGGTCCAGCGGGACCGGACGGTCACCGGCCTCGGCGGCTACCTCGGCTTCATGGGCGACCCGTTCGACGTGCGCGACCCCACCGCGCTGCTGCTCCAGGCGCACCTGCCACCCGGCGGGGACGTGGACAAGGTGCTGCGCACCATCGACGAGGAGATGGACCGGCTGGCCACCGACGGGCTGATCGAGGGCGAGCTGGCGCGTACCCAGGCCAGGATGGCCACCCACCTGCTGCGGGACACCGACGCGGTGCTCGGCCGGGCGCTGCGGATGGCCGTGCTGGAACAGCAGCGCGGCGAGCCGGGCCTGCTCAACGAGCTGCCCCGGCTGGTCGGCGAGGTCACCGAGGAGCAGGTCCAGGCCGCCGCCGCCACCCTGCGGCCGGAGCGCCGCGCCGCCGTCGAGGTCATTCCCGGAGGTGCCCGGTGAGCGCGAGGAGTGAGCCGGGGTTGCGAGCCCCGCAGTCGCGAACGGATGACGCTCCGGTGAGCGCGAGGAGTGAGCCGGGGTTGCGAGCCCCGCAGTCGCGAACAGAGGTGACCCGGTGACGACGACCGCCCCTGCCACGCCGCGCGCGCTGCCGCCGCTCGGCCCCACCCGCAAGCTCAAGGTGCCGAAGCAGGCCGAGCGGCGGCTCGCCAACGGCCTCACCGTGATCGCGGTACGCCGCCCCGCCGTGCCCCTGGTCGAGCTGCGGCTGTGGATGCCGTTCGGCCGTACCCACCTGGCCCGCGGCGCGGTGCTCTCGCAGACCATCCTCGCCGGCACGCAGACGCACACCGCCACCCAGATCGCCGCCGAGTTGCAGAAGGTCGGCGGCGGGCTGTCGGCCGGCATCGACCCGGACCGGCTCATGCTCTCCGGGGCCGCCCTGGTCACCGGCCTGAACCGGATGCTGGAGCTGGCGGCCGACGTGCTGACCGACGCGACGTACCCGGCCGACTGGGTCGGCACCGAGCGGGACCGGCTGATCGACCGGATCCAGGTGGCGCAGAGCCAGCCGGCGCACCTGGCCCGGACGGCCCTGCTCAAGCGGATCTACGGCAGCCACCCGTACGCGGTGCAGACGCCGGAGCCCGAGCAGGTCCGCGCGGTGAAGCCACCGGCGCTGCGCAAGCTGCACGCCGAGCGGGTGCACCCGGCCGAGGCGGTGCTGGTGCTGGTCGGCGACGTGCGGCCGGAGCGGGCGCTGGACGCCGCCGAGCAGGCGCTGAGCGGCTGGCGCGGCGACACCCGGGGCGTCGACCTGCCGCCGACCCCGCCGCTGGAGCCCGGTCCGCTGCTACTGGTCGACCGGCCCGGCTCGGTGCAGTCCTCGCTGCGCATCGCGCTGCCCGCGGTGCCGCGCACCCACCCGGACCACGCCGCGCTGCAACTGGCCAACCTGGTCTTCGGCGGCTACTTCTCCTCCCGGTGGGTGGAGAACATCCGCGAGGACAAGGGCTACACGTACGGGCCGCACTCGTCGGTCGAGCACTCGGTCGCCGGCTCGGTGCTGGTCGCCGCCGCCGAGGTGGCCACCGAGGTGACCGGCCCGGCGCTGCTGGAGACGACGTACGAGCTGGGCCGGCTCGCCTCGCTGCCGCCGAAGCCGGACGAGCTGGAGCAGGCCCGCCAGTACGCCCTGGGCACCCTCCAGCTCGGCATGTCCACGCAGGCCGGTCTCGCCTCGCTGACCAGCGCGTACGCCGGCAACGGGCTGCGACTGGACTTCCTGGCCGAGCACGCCGCCCGGCTGGCCAGGGCAACCCCCGAGGACGTCGCGGAGGTCGCGGCCCGCTACCTCGCCCCGGCGAAGGCGGTCACCGTGGTGCTGGGGGACGCCGACCGGATCGAGGGACAGTTGGCCGCGCTGACCCCGGTACGCCGGGAGTCGGCGTGAGCGGCGAGCCCCCGCCGCTGGCCCGCACCACCCTGGACCGGGCGGCGCACCGGCGTACCGACCCGGACTGGCTGGCGCAGGCCTGGCGGCGGTCCCGGGTGCTGGTGCTCGACTCGTCGCGGGAGGGGATGGCGCTGGTCCGTACCGATGCCAACCCGCCGGCGCTGGTGCTGCGCGAGCCGACCGAGCTGGACGGGATCGCCGACGCCGCGCCGCTCTTCCTCGGCCTGGAGCCGGACGGGGCGCCGGTCTTCGCGGTGGACGCGCCGCTGCCCGATCTGCCGGGCACCCGGGCGGTGCACCTGCGGGACGTCGGGCACCTGCTCAGCGACCGGGACGCGGGTGTCTTCACCACCGCGCTGGCGCTGGTCAACTGGCATCTCGGGCACGGTTGGTCGCCGCGGACGGGGCACCGGACGGAAATCGACGAGGGCGGCTGGTCCCGGGTGGACGCGCAGGGCCAGCGGGCCTGGCCGCGGACCGACCCGGCGATGATCGTGCTGGTGCACGACGGGGTGGACGGCCCGGACGGGCGCTGCCTGCTCGGCAACAACGCGACCTGGCCACGCATGGCGGGGGAGCGCCGCTTCTCCTGCCTGGCCGGCTACGTCGAGCCGGGGGAGTCGGCCGAGGCGGCCGTGCTGCGCGAGGTGCACGAGGAGGTCGGGGTCGCGGTCGAGCGGATCGGGTACGCGGGCAGCCAGGCCTGGCCGTTTCCCGGCTCGCTGATGCTCGGCTTCCTGGCCGAGGCGGACCCGAAGGCGCCGGTCCTCCTCGACCCGACCGAGATCGCGTACGCCCGCTGGTTCACCCGGCGGGAGGTCGGCGCGGTGCTGGCCGGGCGGGCGGTGGACGCCGGCGACGGGGACCGGGTGATCCTGCCGCCGCCCTCCTCGATCGCCCTCTTCCTCATCCACCGCTGGCTGGACGGGCACTGCTGACCGGCTGACGGCCCGGGCAGTTGGGCCTGGACGCGGTCCCGGCCCGGGACCGTCGTTGCCGCGACGATCCCGGGCCGGGAACACGGACCGTCGTGGCGGATGAGGCGAGGAACACGGCGGGGGAGCCGGTCCGACCACGGCGGACGTCGGTGGTTCTCAGGTGCCGCTGGCCTCCCACCACTCCTGGTGGACGACGCCGGGCTCGTCGAGTGGGAGCACCTTGACCCGTTGCCGGCCGGACCGGACGGCGCCGACGGTGGACAGCGCGCGGGCGAGCAGCAGCGCGGCGTCGCGGTCCTCGGCGTGCACGATCTGACGGCGCGGTTCGGGCGCGGTCGTCTCGTCCCGTAGCCGACCACCACCGGCCCAGGCGGCGGCGATGTCGTTGTCGGCGGCGGTGCGGATGTCGGTACGAACGATCAGGAAACGCATGGCTGTCTCCGGATGGACCGCGACGGGCGAGCACGCTGTAGAAGTTCCACGTCACTCTTTCGTCATGTTACGCCCGCACGTCGTCCCAGCAAGTGAAACGCGACTATCCGTCCGCTCTCATCCGATCAGCCGATGCCTGCTCAGGACGTTCGCGTCGGCGGAGACGACGAGAGGCCGCCGGCGGTGCGCCGACGGCCCCTCGCTGCGTCCCGGATCAGTTCAGATCGAACTGCCCGTTCTTCGCGCCGCCGACGAAGCCGAGCCAGCCGGCCCGGTTGAACAGCAGCACGGGCCCGCTCGGGTCCTTGCTGTCCCGCAGCGCGACCACGGCCGCGCCGGCGCCCAGCGGCGCCACCTCCACGCAGTTTGAGGTCTGGCTGCGGGTGCTCTTGCGCCACGCGGCGTCGGCGAGCTGCCGGGCGGAGACGGTGTTGCGGATGTCGTTCATGGTTCTGCTCCTGCTCCTGGAACTCCGATGGGGACGAGTGACCCGCCCGGCCCCGACGGGTTCGGTGTGGATCACCGTTCCGTCAGGCGCCCGGAGTGTCGCCGGCGCTGGACCGGCGCCGCTGCCGACGCCGACGTGGACGGGGCTGCCGAGTCGGTCAGCCGCCCCGTCGCCTCGAAGAGCCAGGAGAGGGTGTCCGATGCGGAGAGCGCCGCCGAGCACAGCCACTCGAAGGTCACTTTATAGCGATTTACCGGGTTTGCCTCGTGTGACATGACGTCGATGAAGCCGCCTTCGATCGCCAGGGTCTCCGGATCCTGAGGATCGGCGAACCGGTAGAGCGAGAAGGCGGTCGGCGGCAGGTAGAAATCACCGATCACCGTGTCGCGTTGCAGCAGGTGCAGCGTGACGTTGGGAAGGATGGCCAGCTCACAGAGCTTCACCAGCTGCTCGTGCAGCACCTCCGGCGGCCCGGCCCGGCGGCCCAGCGCGGCCTCCTCCAGCACCGCGGTGTAGCGCGGGCCGTCGACCCGGTCCAGCAGCGACTGGCGGGCGAGCCGGGCGCGTACCTCGGTCTCCGGGTCCTCGCCGGCCTCGGGGTCGCCGGTCGCGCTGGCCGCCTGGTCGGCCGAGACGATCCGCAGCCGGGCGTAGCCGGGGGTCTGGAGCAGCCCCGGCACCAGCACCGGGTTGTACTCGCGGATCTCCGCGCAGCCGGCCTCGATCTCCGCCCAGCCGAGCTGCTGCTGCGTCATCACCGGGTACGACTTGCGCCAACCGCGCATGTCGCCGGCCTCGTGGGTGATGCCGATCAGGTCGTCGCGCAGTTCCGGCTCGGCGCCGTAGAGGTCCAGCAGGAGGCGTACGTCGTCCGGGTCCGGGCGGCTGCGCCCGTTCTCCAGCCGGGACAGCTTGGACGCCGACGCCCAGCCGATCCGCTCGATGACCTGGTCGCCGGTGAGCCCCGCCGCCTCGCGCAGGCGGCGCAGTTCGGTGCCGAGCCTGCGTCGTCGCAGGATCGGACTGGGTACGGCAGGAGGCACGGGTGTCCTCGTTTCGCGTCGACCGCCGCGGACGCGACGGTAACTGTATGAAATTCGCCCCCCACGGTCAGTATGGACGGCGCGACCGGTGCCGGAGGTTCCGGCGAGGGCGTGTCACGAGACAAAAAGAGGACTGTGGAAGGTGTCGGCCGTCCGGGCGACGATGACCGGGCCGGCCGCACCTCCCCCCTGACGCGCCGACCGGCGCCATCCCCGCGGAGGGAACCCTCATGCGCACCGTCCTGCGCCGCCCCGACTTCCGACTGCTCTTCGGCGCGCTGCTGGCCAGCATGGCCGCCGAGTCGATCCTGCTGCTCGCGCTCGCCATCTGGGTCAAGGATCTGACCTCCTCCGACGGGCTGGCCGGCGCCACCCTCTTCGCGATCATCGCCCCGATGACGCTGGCGCCGCTGGTCGGCTGGGTGGTCGACCGCTACCGCCGGCGGCCGTTCTTCGTCGCCGCGAACCTGGGCACCGCCATGCTGCTCACCCCGCTCTTCGCGGTCCGGGACCGCGCCGATGTCTGGATCATCTACGTGGTGGCCGCGCTGTACGGCTTGTCGTATCTGACGCTCAGCGCGACGCTCAGCGGCCTGATCCGGCAGCTGGTGCCGAGCGAACTGCTCGCCGACGCGAACGGGGCGCTGCAGACCGTGCGGCAGGGGCTGCGGCTCGGCGGCCCGCTGGCCGGGGCGGCCCTCTACGCGGCCGTCGGTGGCTGGCTGCTCACCACCCTGGCGATGGTCGGGTTCGTCACCGCCGCCGCCGTGGTCGGGCTGCTCCGGGTGGCCGAGACCGAACCGGCGGCGGCCACCCTGCGCTGGCCGGCCGAGCTGGGCGCCGGGCTGCGGCACCTGGCCGGCGAGCCGGCGCTGCGCCGGGCCCTGCTCGGCTACGGGCTGGGCTCGCTGGTGATGGGCTTCAGCGAGTCGTTGATCTTCGCGTACGTCGACCAGGGGCTGGGCCGCGACGCCGCGTTCGTCGGGGTGCTGGTCACCGTGCAGGGGGTGGGTGGGCTGGTGGGCGGCCTGCTCTCACCCGCGGTGGTACGCCGTATCGGCGAGGTCGGGGCGCTCGCCGCCGGGGTGACCTTCTTCGGTCCGGCCGCGCTGGCGCTGGCCTGGCCGGACCTCCGGCTCGGGGTGCTGGCGCTGCTGCTGGCCGGGGTCTCGTTGCCGCTGACCATGGTGGGGCTCGCCACGCTGATCCAGCGGCGCACCCCGCCCCGGCTGCTGGGCCGGGTCGCCGCGGCGTCCGAGGCGCTGGTCAGTGGCCCGCAGGCGTGCTCCATCGGGGCGGGCGCGCTGCTCGTCGGGGTGTTCGACTACCGGCTGCTGTTCGTCCTGGTCGGGGTGGTCACCACCGCCGCCGGCGCCTGGCTCTGGCGCGGCCGGCGGCTCTCCCCGCCGCCCGGGACGCCCGCTGGAGTCCCGTCGCCCCGCCGCCCCCACCCGGCCGAACACCTCACCCCCGACGCCACCCGCCTCTGAGCGCCCGCGCCCAGGCATGGAAAAGTGGCCGTTCCGGGGGGAACGACCACTTTTCCTGAGTGCTAAGGGGTCAGCCGGCGAGGCTGGCCAGGTGCTGCTTGACCTGGGTGATGGAGGGGTTGGTCAGGGCACTGCCGTCGGCGAAGCGCAGCGTGGGGACCGTCTGGTTGCCGCCGTTGACCTTCATCACGAACTGGGCCGCCTTCGGGTCCTGCTCGATGTCGACCACCTCGTACCCGATGCCCTCCCGGTCCAGCTGCGACTTGAGCCGGTGGCAGTAGCCGCACCACGGGGTGGAATACATCGTCAACATGGTCAGGTCCTCCAAGTGCTCGCGTCGCCCGGCCTGTCGTTCAGGCCAGGCTAACCGCTGCAACATCAGCGGGAGCTGAGATGATTCCTCGCTGTGGGGGTTCACTCAGCGGCGGAAGTCGTGCTCGCCGGGCTCGACCCGGAGCAGCGCGCGGCGGTGACCGCCCCGGCCGGCCCGGTCTGCATCCTGGCCGGCGCGGGCACCGGCAAGACCCGCGCGGTGACCTCCCGGATCGCCCATCGCGCGCTCACCGGCGAGATCTCCCCCCGGCACGTGCTGGCGGTCACCTTCACCGCCCGGGCCGCCGCCGAGATGCGGGCCCGTCTCACCGTGCTCGGGGTGGCCGGTGTCCAGGCGCGGACCTTCCACGCCGCCGCGCTGCGCCAGGTGCGCTACTTCGCGCCCCGGCTGCTGGAGGGGCGCGCCATGCCCGAGCTGCTGGACAGCAAGGTGCGGGTGGTCACCCTGGCCGCCGCCAAGGTCGGCCTGCGCGCCGACCGGGCCGCCGCGCGCGACCTCGCCGGCGAGATCGAGTGGGCCAAGTCGTCGTTGGTCGAGCCGGGGGAGTACGTGGTCGCCGCGGCCAAGGCGCTGCGCGAGACGCCGTACGAGCCGGCGAAGGTGGCCGAGGTCTTCGCCGCGTACGAACGACTCAAGCGCTCCAACGGCGTGATCGACTTCGAGGACATGCTGCGCGCCGCCGTCTGGGGGATCGAGGAGCACCGGGACGTCGCCGAGCAGGTGCGCGGCCAGTACCGGCACTTCGTCGTCGACGAGTACCAGGACGTCAACCCGTTGCAGCAGCGGCTGCTGGACGCCTGGCTCGGCGGCCGGGACGACCTGACCGTGGTGGGCGACGCCAGCCAGACGATCTACTCGTTCACCGGGGCCACCTCGTCGTACCTGGTCGACTTCCCGCGCCGGCACCGCGGCGCGACGGTGGTCCGGCTGGTCCGCGACTACCGCTCCACCCCGCAGGTGGTCGGGCTGGCCAACGCGGTGATCTCGCAGGCCCGGGGCGCCGAGGCGAGGCTGCGGCTGGAGCTGCACGGGCAGCGGCCGCCGGGCCCCGAGCCGGAGCTGCGGATCTTCACCGACGAGCCGGCCGAGGCGAACGCCGTCGCCGCCCGCTGCCGGACCCTGGTCGACGGGGGCACTCCGGCGAAGGAGATCGCCGTGCTGTTCCGGACCAACGCGCAGTCCGAGGCGTACGAGAAGGCGCTGACCGAGGCCTGCGTGCCGTACGTGGTGCAGGGGGCGGAGCGGTTCTTCGAGCGGGTCGAGGTGCGCCAGGCGATGGTCGCGCTGCGGGCCGCCACCCGCTCGATCCCGGGGGAGACCCCGCTGCCGACCGCCGTGGTCGAGGCGCTCGCCGCGGTGGGCTGGGCCCCCGACGCGCCCCCGGCCGGCGGCGCCGCGCGGGAACGGTGGGAGGCGCTGGCCGCGCTGGTCCAGCTCGCCGAGGAGTACGCGGCGACGCCTGGGGCGAGCGCGAGGAGTGAGCTTGCGAGCCCCGCAGTCGCGAGCGAAGGGCCGGCTCTGCTGCTGCCGATCCGCGAGGCCGCCGCGGTGGAGCGGCCGGTGACCCTGAGCGACTTCAACGAGGAACTGGCCCGCCGCGCCGCCCAGCAGCACGTGCCGACCGTCGACGGGGTGACGCTGGCGTCGCTGCACTCGGCCAAGGGGCTGGAGTGGGACGCGGTCTTCCTGGTCGGGCTCTCCGAGGGCACCCTGCCCACCACGTACGCCCGTACCCCGGAGCAGGTCGAGGAGGAGCGCCGGCTGCTCTACGTCGGCATCACCCGCGCCCGGCAGTGGCTCTGGCTGTCGTACGCCTCGGCCCGCTCGCCGGGCGGACGGGCCCGGCGGCCGTCGAGGTTCCTGCCGCAGCTGGACCGCTCCGGCGGCGGCGAGCGGGCCGGCGGCGGCGTGGCGAAGCGCACCGCCGCGCGCCGGCCCGCCACCCAGATCGTCTCCTGCCGGATCTGCGGCGCGACCCTGCTCGCCGGCCCGGACCGCAAGCTGGGCCGCTGCCCGACCTGCCCGTCCGACATCGACGAGGACCTGTACGAGCGGTTGCGGGACTGGCGGGCCCGGGTGGCCGGCGCGCAGAAGGTCCCGGCGTACGTCGTCTTCACCGACGCCACCCTGACCGCGCTGGCCGAGCGGCGTCCCGGGCGGACCGAGGAGCTGATCGCCATCGCCGGGATCGGGCCCCGCAAGCTCGGCCTCTACGGCGAGGCCGTGCTGGCGCTGGTGGACGGTGCGGCGGTGGACGACATCGCGCCGCAAAAAACTTTCGAAATCTCGTCGTAAATTCGTTTGCCCTCGCCCCCGGGCGAGGAATAGCCTCATGGCACACCTCGGGAGCGGCGCCATTCCGGCTGCTCACGGGGTGGGAGACCAAGTCGGCACGAGGAACGTGAGGGAGGTGGCACCCGTGGAGATCTTCACCTATGAGCGTCCGGCGGCGATGCCAGCTGCCTGCGCTCCGCTGTCGACTGTCCGGGTGGCCCTTGCCGCCACGCGACCGTCGGTTCCGCAGGTGCACCAGGTCCAGGCTCAGGCCGAGCTGACCCTGACCGTCGCGCCGATCGGAGTCGAGGGGACCAGTGGCATCACGGGCATGGGCATCGGTGTCGCCAAGAAGCGCACGGATGTCCGCGGCGTTCCACCTCGAGGTAGACCGGTCTGAATCCCAGACCACCGGCTCACCTCGAGGCCGCGGAACCCGCTCACCGGGATCCGCGGCCTCAGTTTTTTGCCCCGCCGTACGTCGGAAATGCGATCCACGAGATCGAAGTGAGAGAGAGGTGACCGGGCGATGAGTCTGGCGTTGGCCCCGCTCGACGTGAGCGTCGAGATGGAGGCGAACCTGCCCTGCCGGAAGTTCGACCCTGACCTGTGGTTCTCCGACCAGCCCGCCGAGCTGGAGTTGGCCAAGTCGCTCTGCGGGGACTGCCCGCTGCGCGTCGAGTGCCTGGCCGGTGCGGTGGAGCGGGCGGAGCCGTGGGGCGTCTGGGGCGGCGAGATCTTCGAGCGTGGCGCGGTCGTCCCGCGCAAGCGGCCCCGTGGCCGTCCGCGCAAGGAGGACCTCGCCCGCGACGCGGCGCTCCGGGTCGAGGCCGAGGCGCGACTGGTGGCCAGTGGTGTGGCCACGTCGCGCAACGCGGTCCGGCTGGCGGCCTGACAACTTCCCGTTCCAACCCCGCCGGTGTCCGACACCGGCCGCGAGAAAGCCGAAACCAATGCTGCTGAACTACCCGAACGGAACCGAGATGCAACTACTCCACGAAGCGTTGTCCCGTGCCCGAATGCGCCGGCCTCAGGCCGGTCGTACCACCACGAGCACTGAGGCAACCCGTTCCGCCCGTACCGTCGCGATGAAGAGCCGGACCCAGTCGGCTCGCGACCTGGGCGCTCTCTAGATCCCTACCGAGTACGTGGGGGCGGTGTCCGGAAACCGGGCACCGCCCCCACGTCGTTACGTCCCGGTCAGGCCACCGGCGCGAAGCCGGGCAGCCAGCGTTCCAGGATCCCCCGGTACGGCGCCTTGGCCTCCAGTTGGCACAGCACCCCGATCGAACCCAGCGTCACGCGGTGGATCATCAGGTACGACGGGGGCAGGTTGAGCTGCCGGCTGAGCTGGTAGGTCGGCGACTTCGGGCTGGCCAGGCGGGCCGCCTCGGACCGCAGCCAGGCCCGGCTGAACCGGAATTCCTCGGCGGCGATCGGTTCCAGCATCGGCCGCAGGAAGTCGAGCACCGCGTGGGCGTCGATCGGCTCCGTGGAGCTGACGAAGCCCTCCTTCCGCAGGCCGTCCACCACCCCGTCCGCGTCGCCGCGCAGCGCCAGCCCGGCGATCAGGCCGATCGGCTCCGGGGTGCCCTCCGGCATCCGCGCCACCGCGCCGAAGTCGATCACGCCGAGCCGGCCGTCGGGCAGCAGCCGGAAGTTGCCGGGGTGCGGGTCGGCATGCAGCAGGCCGGCCCGGGGCGGCGCGGACAGGTGCAGCGTCGCCATCAGCCGGCCCGCCTCGTCCCGCTGCTCCTCGGTGCCCTCGCGGATGATGTCCGCCAGCGGCGTCCCCTCGATCCACTCGGTGACCAGCACCCGGGGCGAGCTGGAGAGCACGGCCGGGATGAAGATCTCCGGGTCGTCGGCGTACGCGGCGGCGAAGGCCCGCTGCGACTCGGCCTCCAGCTCGTAGTCCAGCTCCTCGGTGACCCGCTCCCGCAGCTCGACCAGCAGCGGCTTGACGTCGAGACCCGGCTGGATGGCCCGGAACATCCCGCCCAGCCGGGAGAGCTGCTTGAGGTCGGCGAGCAGGGCGTCACCGGCGCCCGGGTACTGGATCTTGACAGCCGCGGTCCGCGCCTCGCCGGTCTCCGGGTCCCGCCAGATCGCCTTGTGCACCTGCCCGATGCTCGCCGCTGCGGCCGGAGTGTCGTTGAACTCGACGAACCGGTCCCGCCAGGCCGGTCCGAGCTGCTCGGCGAGCACCTTGTGCACGGTCGCCGCGGGCAGCGGCGGGGCCGCCTCCTGGAGCTTGGTCAACGCCTGCCGGTACGGGGCGGCGATCTCCTCCGGCAGCGCCGCCTCGAAGACCGACAGCGCCTGACCGAACTTCATCGCCCCGCCCTTGAGCTGCCCGAGGACGCTGAAGAGCTGCTCGGCGGTGCGCTGCTGGATCTCGGCGGAGATGACGTCGGAGGCGAGCCCGGTGACGCGCTTACCCATGCCGAGGACGGTCCGCCCGGCGAAGCCGAGCGGCAGAGCGGCGAGCTTGGCGGTCCGGGACACGGCCCGGCGCGGGATGTCGGTCACTTGGTCATTG
>NZ_JAGPYL010000103.1:0-22321 GCF_018070095.1 Micromonospora sp. U56 | reverse complement strand
GTAGGTCGGGCCGGGGGACGCCGGGGTGGGGGGGGGGGCGGGGAACGGCGGTCGAGCCTAGGCTGGGCGGGTGGCCGAGCTGACGTACCAGGAGGTCGGGGCGACCCGGGACGGGCGGCTGCCGGCCGGCTGGCACCACGTGCGCCACCGGTACCGGCTGCCCGCGGGGTGCTACGCCGTCGCCGCCGAGGCGGTGCTCACCTGGCGGCTGCACCGGACGGCCGGCTTCCGGATGCGCACCGACGCGCCGCGCGCCACCCCGGGCGTCCGGGTCACCACGGGCCTGGGGGTGGGGCCGCTGCGGGTCTGGGGCCCGTGCGAGGTGGTCTGGGTCTCCGACGACGAGCGCAGCGCCGGATTCGGCTACGGCACCCTGCCCGGGCACCCGGCGCGCGGCGAGGAGGCCTTCCTGGTCACCCGCGACGACGCCGGCGCGGTCTGGTTCGAGGTGACCGCGTTCAGCCGGCCGGACCGCTGGTTCATGCGCGCCGCCGGGCCCGCCGGCCGCGTCGTCCAGCACGGGTACGCGCACTGGCTCGCCCGCACCCTGCGCCGCCTCTGCGCCCGGCGCTGACGCCGGATGCGCCACGGCCGGGCGGGCGAACGCTCAAGGGCCGGGGACGGCCCGGATCAGAAGCGGGCGAAGGAGCGGATCGGCGCGCGCGGCCCGAACTTCGGCGCCTGGATCCCGGCGGCCTCCAGCAGCCCGCAGACCCGCCCCCGGTGCCCCCGGAACGGCTCCAGCAGGGCCAGCATCCGGGCGTCGTCGCCGCGCGCCTCACCGGCCAGCGCCCAGGCGACCGTGTTCGGCACGTGGTAGTCGCCGACGCTGACCGCGTCCGGGTCGCCGTACGCGATCCGGACCACCTCGGCGGCGGTCCACGGGCCGATGCCCGCGATCGCGGTCAGCCGCCGGGTCGCCTCGGTGCTGTCCGCGCAGTGTTCCAGCCGGTCGGCGACGGCGGCGGCCCGGCGCAGCGTGTCGGCCCGGCGCTGCTCCACCCCGAACGGGTGGAAGACCCAGTACGGCGCGGCGGCCACCACCTCCGGCCCGGGCGGCAGCAGCAGCGGCTGCATCGGCCCCGGCGCCGGCTCGCCGAAGTGCCGGACGGTCGCCGCGTACGCCCGGTACGCCTCCTTGCCGGTCACCTTCTGCTCGAAGATGGCCCGCAGCAGCCGGGGGAAGACCTGGCCGGTGGCGGGCATCCGCCGCCCCCGGTGCTGGGCGGCCAGCCGGGCCACCAGCGGGTGCGCGGCGGCCAGCTCGGCGAACCCGGCGAGGTCGTCGCGCAGCCCGGCGATCGCGTCGGCGCGCTCGACCACCCAGTCGGCCCCGGGGCCGTACCCCTCGGCCAGCAGGTCCCCGCCGCCGGAGCGCAGCGCGAGGGTGGCCGGCCCGGCCGGGGTGCGGGTGGCGTACCAGAAGGTGCCGGCGGCGATCCGCGCGCACGGGTCGTACGGGCTGAAGGTGAGCGACCGGACGGAGGCGGCCAGCCGGTAGTCGGCGGGCGGGCGCAGCGCCCGGCGCGCGGCGGGCTCGGTCCAGGTCACCAGCCCACTCTGCCACCTCGGTCGTCGGCAGGCGGAGGAGGTACGTGCCGACGGTCCGGCGGGAGAGCTCAGCGGACAATTTCCGCCTGCCCGTCCCGGTGCGGATCCACCACCTGAACGGCCAGGATTTTTCCGGCAAGTGCTACAAATCCATATTTCTGCAACATGCGATCATGTCGTTCCGCTCCCCTCCGCCGATTCGTTGGTTTCTCGCCGGTGAACTCGCTGCTAACGTGCCATCTGCGCTGGCCGGAGACCCGTCTCGGGAGACGGCCGCCGGTACGGATCGCGAGGGGCACACCTGACCGGGAGACGGCTCACCGTCAATCCCTGTCCGATCGTCCGGCAGCGCAACGGGGGCTCTGCAGAGAGGCATGCGGTGATGACTGCTCGTGCGGTTGTTCGGCCGGGGCAGGTCGTGTTCGGCGTTTCGTCCCGCCACCAGCAGCACTGACGATGGTCACCGACGAGGTGGCCGTCCGACCGGAACGGCCAGCAGCATGATCGCCCTGCGCGTCTACCGCCTCCTCCCGCCCGCCGCTCGGCGCCGGCTGCTCGGCCTGCTTCCCGCGCACCGGCGGCTCCGCCTCGTGCGCACCTTCACCCGCCCGCGCGGCGGTGACACGGTGCACCCGGTCGGCGCTCGGGTGACCGTCGCCGACGGCGGCGTCCGCACCAAAGCAGAGGTGGTCGCCCGGGCGACACCGCTGGAGATGTGGCACCGCAACCTGGTGGCCGTCACGTCCACGCTGGAGTCGGCCGGGATCGAATACCACTGCCTGCGCAACGACGACTACCTGCGTAGCTCGGTGGCCATCCTGGTCGGCCAGCGGGACGCGGTGCGTCGCCTGGTCCGGTCCGCACCGGAGTTGTCGGGCGCGCACGTGCGCACTGTCGAGGTGCAGCCCGGGCGGAACCAGCCGGACCTCGCCCCGGCCGAGGTGATCCAGGTCTGGTTCCCGGTGACCGACGCCCGGGCGGGCGTGGTCCTGGGGGCCCAGTTCGCCTGCGAGATCGAGTTCTGGACCCGGGTGGGTGACGTCGTCCGGGCACCCCGGCACAACGCGGTGATCGACGAGGCGCCGGCCCGGGCCGAGCCGGTACGCGTGGCGGCGGCTCTGCTCAGCCATTTCGTTCCTGAGGCGGACGACCACACCTACGGCACCCGCCGCGATCTCACCGTCCGCGCCCCGGACCGGGTGGGCTTCCCGATCGACGCCGTCTACACCTGGGTGGACGGCTCGGATCCGGAATGGCTCAAGCGCAAGATGGCCGCGCTCCGTGCTCCCGACGCGCCGCGGCACGCGGTGGCGGCGAACTCGTCGCGCTACCACAACCGGGACGAACTGCGGTATTCCATGCGGTCGCTGCACGGCTTCGCGCCCTGGCTGCGACGGATCTTCCTGGTCACCGACAGCCAGCTGCCGAGCTGGCTCGACCCGACCCACCCGATGATCACCGTCGTCACGCACGCCGAACTCTTCGCCGATCTCGGCGGCCGGTCGTCGTTCAACTCCCACGCCATCGAGTCCCGGCTGCACTGCATCGAGGGCCTGGCGGAACACTTCCTCTACCTCAACGACGACGTCTTCCTCGGCCGGCCGCTGCTGCCGACCCACTTCTTCCATGCCAACGGGATCGCGAAGTTCTTCCTCTCCCCGGCGCAGTTCGGGCTGGGCGAGGCGAGGGCCGCTGACCTGCCGGTGAACGCGGCCGGCAAGAACAACCGCCGGCACATCCAGCGGCTCTTCGGCGTGACCATCACGCAGAAGATGAAGCACACTCCGTTCGCCCTGCGGCGCAGCATCATGCATCAGATCGAGCAGATGTTGCACGCGGACGTGACCGAGACGGCACGGCACCAGTTCCGCCACCACGGCGACCTGTCGATTCCGTCCTCCCTGCACCAGTACTGGGCGTACCTGACCGCGCAGGCGGTGCCGGGCGACATCGAGTACGAGTACGCGGACCTCGGTCACCCCTCGACGCCCGCCCGCCTCACCGAGCTGCTGACCCGTCGGCACCGTGACGTGTTCTGCCTCAACGACACCGACTCGGATTCGGAGGCCTTCGCCGAGCAGGAGCGGATGCTGGCCGACTTCCTGTCCCGCTACCTGCCGTTCCCCGCCCCGTTCGAGCTGCCCGACGACGTGGTCGCCGAGCGGCGGAAGCTGGGCGCCAGCGCGCTGTGGCGGCAGTCGCGCGGCGCGGATCGGTACGGCCGGCAGGTGGATGCCCCGACCACGCCCGCCCTCGGCCGGCAGGTGGACGCCCATACCGCGCGCCCGCTGCGGGTCGGTCCGCGACTGGACGCGCCCACGCTGCCCTCGATGCGCATCGCCGCCACCCGCGAGGCGCAGGAGGACATTGTGTCGCCCGGCTGGTGGGGGACGTACCCCGTCGAGCGGCCCGATGCCTGAACCTGATTCCCGTCGCACATTACGCTTCGACCAGCTTGTCAACATCTCTGCGAACCCCCAGTGGAGCCCAGTGTGGTAGGCCCTGCCCCCCAGGTCACGATCATCGTCCCGGTCTACAACGTCGAGGACTACCTGCCCGAGACGCTCGAATCGATCGCGGCGCAGACCGTGTTCGAGCGGTGCAGCGTAATCCTGGTCGACGACGGCAGCACCGACGCCTCCGTGCTACTGGCGAAGCAGTTCGCTGCGGAGCACCCGAACGTGACCGCGATCCAGCAGGAGAACAGCGGGCCGGGCGCGGCCCGGAACCGGGCGCTGGACATGGCGGACACGCCGTACGTCGCGTTCGTCGACTCCGACGACATCCTGCCGCCGCGTGCCATCGAGGTGCTGCTCAACGCGATCGTGGCGAACAAGGCGAGCATGGCCGTCGGCGACATGGACACGTTCCCCAAGCCCACCCCCTTCCTCTGGAAGAAGCCCTTCGGCAAGGGCGACCGCCTGCTGGAGACGGTGGTCGACGCGCCCGACCTGATCTTCGACGCCGGCCCGTGCCACAAGCTCTACGACCTTGCCCAGCTCCGGGCGCACGGCCTGCGGTTCCGCGAGGGGGTCCACTTCGAGGACGCCTTCCTGGCCATCCCCATGCTGCTCAAGGCGGAGCGCATCGCACTGGTTGACGAGGTGGTCTACAAGTACCGCAAGCGGGCGGTCAGCAGCTCCATCATGGACAACCTGTTCGTCCGGGAACAGAACTTCTGGGACCATCTGGAACTCTGCGAGACCCTCGCGGAGCTTCGTTCCGAGCTGGACGTGTTCCGCCGCGAGGTGCTCGAACGCTTTCTCGTTCGCAGCTACCAGGGCTTCGCCATGCGCGCGCACGACCTCTTCGAGGACGCCGACCTGTGGAAGATCTTCGACCGGTGCAGTCGGATCTACCACGACATCGACCCGTCCTTCATCGCGCGTTGGACGCTGGACACCCGGCACCGGGTGGCGTACCTGGCCTTCAAGTCGTACGACTTCGAGCTGTTCGCCCGGCCCTGGGAGCGGTTGCGAGGTGTCGTCGCGTGCGGCGGTGACCTGCACCTCGACTACCCGGTCACACCCGCGTTGCTGCCGCTGACCAAGGTGACCGCCGTGGGGGCGCGGGTGGAGCAGGTGCTCCTCTCGCCCTCGGGGGACACGCTCAAGGTGTCCGGGCACATGGTGATCAACGGGCTGCCGATGCGGGTCCCGATGGCCACGCCGCTCGGGCTGCGGGTGCGGGGCAGCAACCTGACCGCGCCGGTCACCGTCGAGAGACGGGCTGACCTCAAGGCGGGAGACGACAACCGGGAGTGGAGCGGCTTCTCGGCCGAGCTCCCGGTGGACAAGCTCCGCAGGGGGCAGCACCACCTCCGGCTCGTGTTCCTGACCGAGACCGGCCAGGCCTCCCGGCAGTGCCTGATCTCCGCCGCCTTCCTGCGTGACGCCACGACGAAGGTGGCTGGCGACACCCGGATCCTGCCCACCTTCACCGGGCGGGAGAACGCGGCGCTGCTGGTGCAGCGGGGAGGCGGGACCGAGGGGCGGCGGCGGTGGCGGCGACTCATGGTGCGCAAGGACCTACGGCACATCGCCTCGCGGGCCCCTTTCTGGAAGCAGCGCCTGCTCCGCCTGCTCACGGCTCCGCTGATGAGCCGGCGCGACGTATGGCTGATCGGCGAGCGCAGGGACACGGCGCAGGACAACTCCGCGCACCTGTTCCGGCACCTCCGCCAGGTGGAGCGCAGGCGGAACGTCTACTACCTGCTGGCGAAGGAGAGCGCTGACCGTCAGCGGCTGCGAGGGCTGGGTAACGTCGTCACCCACGGCTCCTTCCGGCACAAGTTCCTGATGCTGCACGCCACCAAGCTGATCAACTCGTATGACATCGACGCCTACATGTTGCCGGAGCGTTGGGAGCGGTCGCCGTTCCTGAAGCACCTGAACTGGCGGATCGCCTCGTCCCGGGTCTTCCTCCAGCACGGCGTGACCGAGAAGGACGTGAGCGCCGGTCTGCACCGGGGCCGGGGTTCGTTCGACCTCTTCGTGGCCTCGGCGCACCGGGAGGCCGAGTACGTGGCGAAGGAGCTCGACTACGGGGACATGGTGAAGACCACCGGCATGCCCCGGTTCGACGCGCTGGTCCCGGACCGGGGCAGGCGGAGGATCCTGTTCATGCCCACCTGGCGCACGTACCTGGTGACCCCGTCGTACAACAGCTCCGCCCGACCTCGGGTCGCCTTCGACGGATCGGCCTACCAGGTCTTCATCGCCGAGCTGTTCGGCAGCGAGCGGCTGCGGCAGGCGCTGCGCCGGCACGGCTACGTGCTGGAGTTCCTCCCGCACTACGAGATGCGCTCGCTGCTGACCGATGTCGTCCCGGCAGACGACTGCTTCGCCATGGCGGACCAGACGACCCGCACGGTGCAGGACGCGCTGCGCCAGTGTGACCTGTTCATCACGGACTACTCGTCCACCGCGTTCGACGTCGCCTACCTCGGCACCCCGCTGATCTACGCGCAGTTCGACGAGGAGGAGTTCTTCACCGTCGGCGGTTACAAGAAGGGCTACTTCGAGGCCCGGGAGGACGGGTTCGGCCCGGTCTGCGAGACCGCGGAGGAGACCGTGGGCGCGATCGTCAGCTATCTGGAGAACGGGTGCGTCCGCGAGGAGGAGTACTCGCGCCGGGCGGCCGATTTCTTCGCCGTCCAGGACCGCAACAACTGCCAACGGGTCGCCGACGCCATCGCCGCGCTGCCGGGGCCCCAGCGGTGAGTCGGCGACCCGTTCCCATGCGGGAGTCAGCGGCCGGTGCGGGCGGACCGGGAGGACAGCGGTGACCGACCCGAAGCCGACGCCGTCGGAGACGCCGCGGGCACTCGCGGAACCGTCGGGGCTCGTCGAGGTCTATCGCCGGGTGCTGAGCCCGCAGACCCGCCGCGCCATCGCGACGAAGGTGAGTCCGAAGGCCCGGCACCAGCTGAAGCAGTGGGTCGCCCGGGCGTCGGCTGATACCACGGTGGCCGGGCGCCGGGGCGAGCGGATGGCGCGGCGACAGCCCCAGTTGCTGGCCGGAGGCGACCGGGTGGTCGTCACCGCCGACCGCGCGCCCCGCATCGCCCAGGTCGACGCCGACCTCACCCCGCTGCGCGCCCGGGCGGGGAACCTGACCGCCGTCACGGCGGCCCTTGACGAGGCAGGCGTGGCCTACTTCCGGGTCCGCGGCAGGACCGACTGCGCATCGGTGGTCGCCGTCGACGACGCGGACCGGAAACGGGCGTACGCCGCGCTCGCCGCCGCCTGCGCCCGAGTGCCCGGCTACGTCACCGTGCCGCGGGCCCACGCGGAGCGACCTCCGTCGGCCGGCTTCGAGTCGCGCACCTGGGACCGCCTGACCGACGCCCCGGTCATCCGGCTCACCTGGTACCGGACCGACCCCCGGCGCCGGCTCGTGCTCGGCCAGGCCCACGGGTGCGAGGTCGAGTTCTGGACCCGGCAGGACGACGAGCTCGTAGCCCCCCGTCCGAACCCGGTGGCCGAGCGGGTCCAGGTGTCGGCGCCGCCGGTGTTGACGTCCGAGTCGCTCTTCACCGGCCTGGTGCCGTACACCGGCGCGACGACCGCGCGCACCCGGCAGGAGTTCGCCGGACGGCAGCCCGACGACGTCGCCTTTCCGGTCGACGTCGTCTACACCTGGGTGGACGGCGCGGACCCGGAGTGGCTGCGCCGGCGTGCTGCGATCACCGGCGTCCCCTACCACGCCGAGGCGGCGAGCGCCGCCCGCTTCCTCAGCCGCGACGAACTGCGCTACTCGCTGCGGTCGCTGCACCTGTTCGCGCCCTGGGTACGCCAGGTCTACCTGGTGACCGACGACCAGGTGCCGGAGTGGTTGGAGCCGTCGGCCCCAGGGATCCGGGTGGTCAGCCACCGGGAGATCTTCGCCGACCCGGCCGTGCTGCCGACCTACAACTCGCACGCCATCGAGAGCCAGCTGCACCACATCGACGGGCTCTCCGAGCACTTCCTCTACCTGAACGACGACGTCTTCCTCGGCACCGAGGTGCTGCCCCGGGACTTCTTCCTGGCCAACGGCATCTCCCGGTTCTTCCCGTCGCCGGCTCTGGTGCCGCCGGGTGCCCCGACCGCGGAGGACATCCCCTCCTCGGCGGCCGGGAAGAACAACCGTGCGTTGATCGCCGAGCGCTTCGGCACGGTGCTCACCCGGAAGATGAAGCACATGCCCCACGCGCTGCGGCGCAGCGTCCTGTACGAGATCGAGGAAACCTTTGCGGCCTCGCACCGGGTCACCGCCGGCAGCCGCTTCCGCAGCATGTCGGACATCTCGATCGCCTCGTCACTGCACCACTACTATGCGTTCCACACGGGCCGGGCGGTGCCGGGGGACCTGCGCTACACCATCGCTGAGTTGTCCCACCCCGACACGCCGGCACGCCTGGCGCACCTGCTTGCCCGCCGGGACCGGCACGTCTTCTGTCTGAACGACGCGTTCTCCACCGAGGAAGACCTGGCGGCCCAGCTTTCGGTCCTCACGCCCTTCCTGGACACCTACTTCCCGGTGCCCAGCCCGTGGGAGAAGGGCTGACCCTGGGTACGCGCAGCGGCGCCGGCCCGCCTCCGGGCGGGCGCCGTTGCGGGCTCTGCGGGTCGTGGCGCGTACCCGCAGCAGTCGTTCCAGGTGGAACGGTGATCCCTCACTCCGAGGAGTCCAGCCCTACCTCCGGGAGCGCCTCGACTCGATCCTGCAGCAATCGTCTGGGGCCGTCGAGGTCATGCTGGTCCGGTCCGGTTCCGGTCCGGTTCCGGTCCGGTCCGGTTCCGGTCCGGTCCGGTCCGGTTCTGGTCCGGATCGGCTTGCGGCGATCAGGCGCCGGTCGGGTCGGGGTAGAGATGGTAGCGCGCCGCCAGCAACCGGTGGTCGGAGAGCGGCGCCTGGATCGCATCGCAGCCGAGCGGCTTGAGGCCGGGTCCGGAGAACAGGTAGTCGATCTTGACCTTGCCGAACGTCGCCTGCATCCTGCCCAGGTCGCAGTCGACGCTCTGGTCGTACAGCGGTTGCAGGACGAGCTGGTGCCTGCCGGTCACCGTCGCGGCCGGGGTGGTGTTGAAGTCGCCGCCCACGAGGGTCAGATATCCCTGTGCGCGGCCGCGGCGCGCCTCGGCGGCGAGCCGCGCGGCCTGCGCGGCCCGAATCCCACCGTCGGGATCCTGCTCCGGCGTTGACAGGTGGGTGCCACAGACCTGGAGCTGGGGCACGCGCAACCGGACGCACACCGCGAACCGCTGCTCCATCCACCTGCTGTTCCTGGGTTTGGGTGACGGGAGCTGAACCAGCCACGACGCCTGGACGGGCGATGCCGCACGGGCGCCCCGCTCGACCGCCGCCCGCACCGCCACCGCCTGGCCGTACCGGTCTCCGTTGGCCCCGCAGGTGGTCGGTCGGCTGACCCTCGTGCCGCGCTTGACTGCGACCGTCGTGGCCTGGCGGAAGTGCACCTTCCAGTCAGTGCCGAGGCTGCTCCCCAGCGCGGGCAGCAGGTCGGCGCACATCTCCTGCAGCAGCACCACGTCGGCCGAGCGATTCTGTGCCGCCTGGCCAATGGCGGCGGCGAGCTGCCGGTGCCGGCTGGCGGCGGGACAGCGCGGTTTGGCGTTGGCGCACGCGTTCCAGGTGAGCACCGTCAACGAAACCAGCGCGGGCGGTGCGGGAGCCGGCGAGGTGGACTGGGTGGGTGCCGCGATCGCGGGGCGGTCGTCGTCCACGGGCCACCGCGCGGCCGCCGTCGCGCCGATGGCGCCGATGAGGGAGCCGGCCAGCGCGAGCACCACCGGCAGGAGCGCTCGGCTCCGCTTCGGCGCCATGCCGCCTCTCTTCCCCGGATATCGGCACTGTCGTGCTGTCGACCGTGGACAACCATGTCGCAGCCGCCGCTGGGCTGCCAGATTAGCGGTCGGCGGGCCCCGTGGCGGAGGCAGGGGCCATGCGAGACGAGAGGCGCTACCGGTACGACGGCGTACATGACGATGGCCGGCCGCGCCCTCCCCGGCTGCGACCGGCCACCGTGTCTCCAGTGGCGGCGGGAGATCAGTACGAGTAGCCGGAGCCGCCCGCGTCCGCGCCGCCCGAGTCGCCGGCCGCCGGCGGGGCGACCGCCTTCGGGGTGCCGGTCGGCAGGCAGGTCAGGTTCTTCTTGCCGTTCGGGTCCACCACGAACCAGGTGCCGCCGACGCCCTGGCCCTTCCACTGGCCCGGCTTCTTGTCACCGATGTAGCGGTAGACCGGCCAGCCGCCGATGGTGATCTGCCGGGTGCCGTCCTGGCGGGTGATGGTGCCGACCTTGTCGTCGGAGACGCCCTCCAGCTGCGGGTTGCCGTCGGTCAGCGCGGGCGGCCACACCTGGGCGCACTTGTCCACGCAGTTCGACGACGGCGGATCGTCGGAGTCCTTGTCGAAGCGGTAGAGGATCCAGCCGTCCTGGTCGGTGACCACGTTGCCCATCCGGGCGACCTTCTTGCCGACCAGCTCGTCGGTCAGGCGCACGTCGGCGGGGGGCGGCGCCTGCTCGGCGGGCGCTTCGGCGGAGGCGGAGGCCTCCGGTTCGACCGCCGCGGTGGGCTCGGCCGCGGCGACGGCGACCGGCTCGGCAGCGCTGGAGTTCGCCCCGTCGTAACCCGCGGGAGCGCAGGCCGTAAGTGCGACCATCGCGCTCGCGACGATGACGGTTCGCTTCATCTGTGCCACGTGCCCTCCTCATTCTTGGCAGTTCACCGAGTAGTACGGAGGGTCCACTGTCAAGGTTGAACGATTGACAGTGGGCAATTTCACTCAAGCCCGTTGAACCGTTCCGGGTCCCCGTACGTGTGCAGGCACGTCGGCGTCGTCGCGGCCAAAGCCGAAACGGCGCCGGCCCACGCGGGCCGGCGCCGATCGGGAGTTCGCCGGTCAGGGAACGACGGTCACCAGCGGGCTGGCCACCCCGTTCGTGTCGACCGACTGCACCTGGACCTTGGCGATGTCGGAGGGCGACGCCGAGGTGGACGCCTCCAGCTGGAGGTCCTGCGGGTTGGTGTTGGTGCCGTAGCCGGTGCCCGGCACCGACCAGGTGGAGACCACCTCGGTGGTGGAGTTCTTGCGGACCACCACCAGCCGGCAGGTGCGCGGACCGGGCAGCCGGGTCAGGTTGAACCCGATCCAGGTGCCGTACTCCTTGCGGGCCAGCCACATGGTGGCCTTCACCCCGGTGCTGGAGTCGGTGGCGTCGTGCTGGTCGCCCTCGATCTCGTTGCCGCCGACGGCCGGCCCGGAGCGGGTCGGCTGCGGGCTCGCCGGCCCGTCCACCGTCGCGGTCACCGTCGGCTCGGCGATCACCTGGTCGCGGCCGCCGTTGCCGTTGAGGACGGCCACCCCCAGGCCGCTCAGCGCGCCGACCGCCACCACCGCGGCGGCGGTGGCGAAGACCCGCCGGAACTGGGCACGACGCCGGTGGGTGCGGACCGCGACCAGGGTACGGTCCAGCAGGGCCGGGTCGGTGGCGGTGTGCTCCATCGCCATCATCGTCTCGCCGTCGATGTCGGAGAGCAGCCCCACCACCGGGACCATCGTCTCCAGCTCCGCGGCGCAGGCCCAGCACGTGGCGAGGTGCTCCTCGAACCGTTCGGTGTCCTGCTCGTCCAGCACGCCGAGCGCGTACGCGGCAACGTCCATGTGGTCTGCCCGGCTCATTCCGTCACCCCCCTCTCCTGCAGAGCCGTGCGCAGCGCGCGCAGCGCGTAGTAGACCCGCGACTTGGCGGTGCCGAGCGGAAGGCCCAGCTCCTCGGCCGCCTCCGGCACCGTGCGGCCCCGGAAGTACGTGGCCACCAGGATCTCCCGGTGCGACTGGCTCAGGGTACGCAGCGCGTCGGCCACGGTCATGGTGCGTAGCACCCGGTCGGTGCTGTCCGCCTCGGCGAACGCGGTCAGGTCGCGGTCGTACGTCTCCGCCGGTCGGGCCTGCTCACTGCGGTGCTCGTCGATGGCGATCCTCCGGGCCACGGTTACCAGCCAGGGCCGTAGCGACCCCTGGCCCTGCACGCCGAGGCGGTGCGCGTTGCGCCAGGCCCGCAGCAGGGTCTCCTGCACGATGTCCTCGGCGCGCTGCCGGTCACCGCCGGTCAGCCGCATCACGAACATCAGCAGCGGCCCGGCGTGCTCGGCGTAGAGCAGCCGGACGAGCTGGTCGGAATGACTGGCCTCAGGGGACGCCGCCTGGTGGCGTCCGGGCGCCGGTCGCGGCGTCACCGGGCCATTCTGGCGATCGTTGGGGCCCGCGTCGACCCCCCGGCCCGACCTCGAGGCACGGGGCTGGGGCTGGGCCCGGGCGAACATCCACCCTGGCCTGGCCATCTCGCCGTGCAAGCCGGCCGCGACCGCGTGCATGCAGACCTCCTGGTGTCCCATCGACATCAGCCGGCCCACGGGGAGGGCCGCCCCGTGATACGTGCGGGTCGGCCCGGCGGATCAACGACGTACCGAAAAAATTCCGGGCGGCGGCGGGGTGGAGTCGGTCGCGTCGATGTCGCGCACCACCGGCGCGCCCCCGGCGAACCGGTCGAGATCCGCGCCGGCCACCACCCGTCCGGGGAACCAGTCCCCGGCGGCGCGCCGGGTCAGTTCCGGCACCGGCGGCTCGACCCGGCCCGCGACCAGCACCAGGTTGCCGTAGCGGCGCCCGCGCAGCACCGCCGCGTCGCCGACCAGGCAGGCCCGGGGCAGCACCGTACGGACCGTGGCCACCTGGGCCCGGGCGTGCCGCAGCGGTGGACCGTCGGCGAGATTGGCCAGGTACCAGCCGGACGGGGCCAGCACCCGGGCCACCTCGGCGGCGTACTCGACGGAGGTGAGGTGCGCCGGGGTGCGCGCGCCGGCGAAGACGTCGGCGACCACCACGTCGTACGCGGCGTCCCGGGTGGACGCGAGGGTCGCGCGGGCGTCGGCGACCCGCACCTTCAGCCGGGGGTCGGCGGGCCAGGGCAGCGCCCGCCGCACCAGCTCGACGAGGGCGCCGTCCACCTCGGACACCCGCTGGGTGGAGCCGGGGCGGGTGGCCTGCACGTAGCGGGGCAGGGTCAGCGCGCCGCCGCCCAGGTGCAGCACCCGCAGCGGCGCGCCGGCCGGGGCGAGCAGGTCGAGCGCCGCGCCGATCCGGCGGACGTACTCGAACTCCAGGTGGGTCGGGTCGGCCAGGTCCACGTGCGACTGCGGGGCGCCGTCGAGCAGCAGGGTCCACGAGCGGGGCCGGTCCGGGTCCGGCACCAGCTCGGCCTCGCCGGTGTCGACCGGCGCGACGACCCGGTCGTCGCCACGGCGGCGACCCATCAGCGGCCCGCCGCGCCGGCCCGGGTGGCCATGGTCAGCGCCCGGTGCAGCAGCCGGGCGTCGCCGAGCAGCCCGCGCAACCGCCGCTCCAGCCCGGCGATCGGCACCAGGTTCTGCGGGGCGCGCGGGTCCTTGTACGGCGAGGAGGCGAACCGGGGCAGCGTCACCAGCGACAGGTCGGCCAGCGCGACCGCCTCCTCCGGTGGCAGCTCCGCCGAGCACTCCAAACGGACGATGCCGGCCCAGGGCGCGCCGAGCGCCACCGGCAGCCGCAGGTACCAGGACCAGCCGCCCCAGGCGGTGCCGAGGCGGAACACCGGGGACCGCTCGCCCGGCGCGAGCCCGGTGACCACCGCGGTGAGCCGGGCGTCGAGGTACTGGCTGTGCTGCGTCTTGATGTAGCCCAGGGTGCGCGGCAGCTGCCGCCGGCTGCGCAGCGGCCCGTCCACCACCAGCAGGTCGCCGTCCACCCGCGCGGCGTCGGAGACCGCCACCTCCAGCGCGGTCAGCGGCGCCTGCACCGCCGCGGGGAGCTTGCTCAGCTCGCCCGTGCCACCCACCCGGTGCACCGGGTAGCGGACCCGCCCGCAGACCACCTCCTGCGCCGACGGGCTGGCGGTGAACAGCCCGCGCCCGACCTGCGCACCGGCCAGCTCCGCCGCGCCCCGCTCCAGGTCGCAGCGGACCACCCCGGCCGCGTACGAGGCGGCGATGCCGGGGAACGAGGCCCCGTCGTCCTCGGCCGTCCAGACGCTGGCGTCGATCCGGCGCACCCCGTCGACGAGCAGCACCACGTCCGGCGCGCGCAGGCCCGGGCGGGGGCCGATCGCCCGCCAGTCCACGGCCGGCAGCTCGACGTCCGCCTCGACCTGGGCGCTGCTCTGCGCCGCCGGCCCACCCACCGAGGCCTCGAAGGAGGCACCGTACGACGGGTCCCAGGCGTCGACGAAGAGCCGCGGCCCGGTCACGCCACGCACCTCGCACTCACAGGCCGGTCCGTTCGACGCGGGCCGTGCGGGCGTCCTTGCGGACCTCGTAGCGCACCGGGATCCGCTCGGCCAGCGCCGGCACGTGGGTGACCACGCCGACCATCCGGTCGCCCCGGGCGGCCAGGCTCTCCAGGGTGGCGGCCACCGTGTCCAGGGTCGCCGCGTCGAGGGTGCCGAAGCCCTCGTCCAGCACGATCGACTCCAGGCTGGCCGCAGTGGTGGACATCCCGGCGAGCTGCTCGGACAGCGCCAGCGCCAGGGCCAGCGACGCCTGGAACGTCTCCCCGCCGGAGAGGGTGCGCACGCCCCGGCGCAGCCCCGCGTCGTGGTGGTCGACCACGGCGAACTCGCCCTTGTCGTGGACCAGGTCGTACTGGCCGTTGGAGAGGTCGCGCAGGATCCCGGAGGCGCCGTCGACCAGCAGGTCGAGCGCCTCGGCGAGCAACCACCGCTCGAAGTTGTTGGCCCGCAGGTGACCGGCGAGCGCCCGCGCGACGCGGGCCTGCCGCTCGTGCTCGTCCCGCTGCCGGCGCAGCTCACCGGCCTGCTCGCGGCGTTCCTCGATGCGGCGCCGGTCCGCCTCGGCCCGCTCGGCGGCGACCGCGACCGCGTGGACCGGGTCGTCGGCGGGCGGCAGCCCGGCGGACGACAGCAGCGCGGCCAGCCGTTCCTCCACCGCCTCGGCGGCCGCCTGTGCCCCGGTCACCGCCTCGGCCAGCCCGACCCGTTCCGCCCGCCGCCGCTGCGCCTGCCCGGCCGCCCAGTCGACCAGGGTGGCCCAGGCGGCGGCGACGTCGTCCCGGTCGGTGGCCGGTGGCCCGAAGCGGGCCAGCCCGTCCCGGGCGGTGTCGAAGCCGCGCCAGGCGGCGCGCAGCCGCTCCTGCGCCGCGTCCAACGTGCCACGGGCCCGCCGGGCGGCGTCCCGACCGGCGCGTACCGCGCCCGCCGCCTCGTCGAGGGCCCGGCGCAGCCGGGCGTGCTCGTCCAGCGCTGCGCGCAGCGCCGTCGGCGTCGCCGCGTCGGCGAGCTGGACGTCCAGTTCGGACAGCCGGGCCGCGAGCTGGTCGTGTCGCGCGCGGGCGTGCACCAGCACCCGCTCCAGGTCGCGGGCCGCCGCGTCGCGTTCCTGCACCAGCGCCTGGGCCGCCTTGCTGGCCGCCCGTGCCGCCTTCCCGGCGGCGGTGGCCGCGGCCACCGCCGAGCCGGCCGGCACCGCCGGAACCCGGGCCACGGTCTGCTCGCACACCGGGCAGGCGCCGCCGTCGGCCAGGTGTGCCCGCAGGGCGATCGCCTGGTCGGTGGCCTTGGCCTCCTCGTGGGCGCGGAACGCCGCCTCCAGCTCGGCCTCGGCCCGGGCCGACGCCTCCCGCGCCGCCGTCAGGGCCGCCACCGCCGCGTCGTGCTCCCGCTGCGCCTCGGCGACCGCCGCGCGGACCGTCTCGGCCTCGCCGGTCAGCCGCTCCCGATCGGCGTACGCCCGCAGCAGCAGCCGCAGCGTGCTCTCGTCGCCGGCCCCGGCCAGCTCGCCGCGCAGCTTCTCCTCGCGCTCCTCGGCCAGCGTCACCGCGGCCGCCGCCTCGTCGGCCGCCGCCCGGGCGGTGGCCACGGCCCGCGCCACCTCGGCCACCCCGTCCGGCGCCCGCACCCCGGTCAGCCCGGCCAGATCCGCGTCGAGGTCGGCCAGCGCCGCCGTCGCCGCCCGGGCCGCCGCCCGCGCGCTCTCCCGCTCGGGTACGGCCGACCCGACCGCCTGAGACAGCTCGCGCATCCGGTCGACCTGCGCGGTCGCGGCGGCCAGCGCTGCGTCGTCGACGTCGGTCAGCCCGGCGAGCACCTTGTCCACCGCGGCCAACCCCGCCTCGGCCTGGCCGGCCCGTTCGGTGGCGCGCTTCTGCACCTCCTCGTAGACGCCGAGGCCGAGCAGGTTGACCAGGATCTGCTGCCGGGTGGCCGGCTTGGCGTGCAGGAAGTCGGCGAACTGCCCCTGCGGCAGCAGCACGCAGGAGGTGAACTGCTCGTACGGCAGCCCGACCGCCGCCAGCACCGCCTGCTCCATCTCGGCCGGCGTCCCGGCGACCACCTCGCCCAGGTCCTCCGGGCTCAGCCCGGTGTCCAGCTTGGTGACGTCGAAGCCGGCCGGCATGAGCTGCAACCCGGCGTTGGCCGTCTTGACGTTGCCCCGGCCGTCCCGGCGGACCACCCGGGTGGCCACGTAGCGGGAACCGGCGGACTCGAAGACCAGCCGGACCCGCGCCTCGGTGGCCGACGGGGCGAGCGCGTTCGCCAGGCCCCGCGTGCCGCCCCAGCGGGGCACCGTGCCGTAGAGGGCGAAGCAGATCGCGTCCAGCACCGTCGACTTGCCCGAGCCGGTCGGGCCGACCAGCGCGAAGAAGTCGGCGTCGGTGAAGTCGACCGTGGTCTCGTCCCGGAAGACGGTGAAGCCCGCCATGTCCAGCCGCATCGGACGCATCAGCGATCCACCTCCTCGAAGAGCTCGTCGAAGAGCTCCCGCACGCCGTCGTCGTCGTGCCCCCGGCTGTCCAGGTAGTCGGCGAACAGTTCCCGGGGGGAGCGGCCGGCCCGTTGGGCGACCCGGGTGCCGCTGCCCGGGGCCGGGACCAGCTCCGGGTCGATCCGGATCTCCAGCGCCCGGGGGAGCAGCTCCTGCACCTCCTCGCGCAGGCCGGCCCGCGGCTGCTCGCGGACGAACACCCGCAGCCAGCCCTCGGGCGGGGTCAGCTCGGCCAGTTGGGCGAGGGTGCCCCGCACCGTGCGCAGCGGCACCGCCGCCGGCACCGGCACCTCGCGGACCTGCGCGGCGGTCCGCGCGGTGACCTCCACCAGCGTCACCGAGCAGACGTTCTCCTGCTCGCCGAAGTCGACCGCCAGCGGGCTGCCGCTGTAGCGGATCGGGCAGGGCCCGATCACCCGCTGCGAGCGGTGCAGGTGGCCCAGCGCCACGTAGTGGGCGTTGCCCGGGAAGACCGTCGCCGGCACGGCGTAGCCGAGCACGGTGTGCGCGTCCCGCTCGCCGCCGCCGGTGGTCGCGCCGACCACGGTGACGTGGGCGCTGACCAGGTGCACCCGGTCGGGCTCGGTGAAACCCTCGGTGAGCCGGGCGAGGACCCGGCCCAGGTGGTCGGCGTACGTCTGGGTGGCCTCGGCCGCGGTCAGCTCGTACATCTCCACGGCGCGGACGGCGTACCGCTGGGAGAGGAAG
Organism: Micromonospora sp. U56; assembly: GCF_018070095.1. Taxonomy (NCBI): domain Bacteria; kingdom Bacillati; phylum Actinomycetota; class Actinomycetes; order Micromonosporales; family Micromonosporaceae; genus Micromonospora; species Micromonospora sp. U56. The sequence continues at coordinate 4,739 of NZ_JAGPYL010000103.1, read as the reverse complement.
GGCAGCGCGGCGAGCTGCCAGCGCTCGCCGTCGCGGGTGGTGCCCTCGATCACGTGCTCGGCCGGGTTCTCCCGGACGCCGCCGCGCAGCGTGATGCCGGCCGCCTCGGCCCACGGGCGCAGCGCGTCCAGGGCCTGGCCGTTGTCGTGGTTGCCGCCGATCGCCACCACGTCGGCGCCGGTGCGCCGCAGCGCGGTCAGCGCCCGGGTGACCAGTCGGGTCGCCTCCGGGCTGGGGGCGGCGGTGTCGTAGAGGTCGCCGGCGACGATCACCAGGTCGGGGCGCTCGTCGCGGGCGATCTCGATGACCCCGGCCAGCACCTGCTTGTGCTCGTCGGCGCGGGACTGCCCCTTGAGCACCTTGCCGACGTGCCAGTCTGAGGTGTGCAGGATCTTCATGGGTGCGCGCTCCCTAGAACGGGATGTCGTCGTCGCCGGCGCCCGAGCCGACCACCGCGAACGGATCGGCCGACTGGGTGATCGAGCGCAGCGTCTGCGAGGGGGGCCGGCCCGCCTCGGAGACCCGGGTCGCCCAGGCCGGGAAGGGGAACTCCAGGCAGAGCGGGACCGGGATGTCGGGCTGGTTGACGAACATGGTGCCCGGCTTGGCCAGCAGCGCCCGCTGGCGCTGGGCCGGCGGGAGGAAGCCGTACTCGGGGCGGGACGCCTCGGCCGGGTCGAGCCGGCCGACCACCCGGATCGCCGAGTTGGTGACGATCCGCCGCTCCACCTCGCTCGCTGTCTGCTGCGCGCCGATCAGGATGACCCCGAGCGAGCGGCCCCGCTCGGCGATGTCGAGCAGCACCTCCTTGATCGGGGAGGAGCCCTCGCGCGGGGCGTACTTGTTGAGCTCGTCGAGGACGACGAAGAGCAGCGGCTTGGCGGTGCCGGACTTCTCCTTGCGCTCGAACTCGCTCTTGAGCGTCACGCCGACCACGAAGCGCTGTGCGCGGTCCGGCAGGTTGTGCAGGTCGACCACGGTGACCTGGGCGCTCTCGGCGGTGTTGATGCTGTGCGGGCGGCGGGTGGCCAGGTCGCCCCGGATCAGCCGGCCCAGGTCCTTCTTGCTGCCGATCAGCCGGCGTGCGAAGGCGTTGACCGTGCCGAGGCCGACCGCGCTGCCCGCCCAGTCGCCGCGGGTCTCGTCGTCGTTGAGCTGCTCGACGATGTGGTCGACCAGGTCGGCGTACGAGCCCAGCCGGACCCCGTCGACGCTCACCCCGCCGTCGGCGGGCTGGGCGTACCGGGCGAGGTGGGCGGCGACCGAGTGGACCACCATCGTGTACTGCTGGCGCTCGTCGTCGGCGTCGGCGAAGACGTACGGCAGGAGACGGTCGGCGCAGAACTCGCTCAGCGTCCAGTAGAAGCTGTCCACGCCGGTGAGCCGGCTGCTCACGTCCGGCGTGCCGGAGGCGTCGCCGACCCGGGGCGGGGCGTAGACCCGCACGTCGGGGAAGGCCCCGGCGTCCAGCCCGAGCTTCGCGTACGCGGCCCGGGTCGGGTCGTCGAGCCGGGCGTTGGGGTGGTCGAGGAAGAGCAGGTCCTCGCCCTTGACGTTGAAGATCAGCGCCTTGGCGTTGACCGCGTCGCCGCCCAGCACGCCGGAGCGGAAGACCGAGTAGAGCAGGAAGGTGGCGAAGCTGGTCTTCGTGGCCACGCCGGAGATGCCGGAGATGGAGACGTGCGCGCCCCGGCTGCCGTCGAGGAAGTCGGCGTTGAGGTAGACCGGTACGCCGTCGCGGCCCATGCCCATCGGGATGCGCCGCTCCATCCGGTCGAAGTGCAGCGCCCGCGCCCGGGCGTCGCCCTCGGCCCGGTAGACCGCCGCGCCCGGCGCGGGCGGCACGTAGAACTCCGGGTCGACCCGGGTCGTGGTGACCTCGGCGGCCTCCTGCACCTGGGCGGGGAGGGTGCCGTCGGCGATGGCGAACACGTCCGAGTCGAACTGGGCGCCCTCGTGCCGGGCGCGGACCTGGGTGACCACCCCGGCGATGGTGACCGGCTCCCGGTCGGGCAGCTCACGGCGGGTGACGACCACGTCGTCGAGCTGGAGGTAGCTGTCGGGGGAGACGGCGGTCCAGAACTGCAGCGGGGTGGCGTCGGTGGTGCCGAGCACCCGGCCGACCGGCTGGCCCGGGCCGTCGAGCAGGTCGTCGGTCATCGGGGGACTCCGGTCAGCTGCTCGTCTGGGTCAGGGCGCACGCCTGCATCCTGCCCGAGGAGTACGACACGTCGCCACGCGACGCGGCGGACGCCACGCGCCGTCGTCGCGGGCCGTCGCGCTGCGGGACGGCGCGACCACGGTCCGTCCCCCTCGTCCGCGCGATTCCCCCCACCGAGGGGCGTCATCCGCGAGAGCATCGGAGGGCCGCGAGAGCGAGGAGTGCCGTGGGGACGACACGAGGCCGACTGGTGGGGCTGCTCGGCCTCGCCGCGCTGCCCCCGGTGCTGGAGGAGGCGCTGCTGGTCGGCGTCGGCCTGCACGCCGCCCGGGGCCTGGCCCCGCAGGCCACCGCCGTGTGGCCGTACGACTCGTACCACGACCTGCGCTGGCTGCTGGTCTACCACAACTCCTGGGAGATGTTCCTGCTCGGCCTGGTGCTGCTGACCGTGCTCCGGGGCGTGCTCTCCGCCGGGCTGACCGCGCTGGCCTGGCCGGCCGGGGTGCCGCGGCCCTCCTGGGGCTGGCTGGTCCGGCGCAACCTGGAGGTCGCGGCGCTCGCCGCGGCGGTCATCTCGCCGTGGGCCGCGCTCTCCGTCGCCTTCTCGGCGGTGGCGCTGTCGTGGTACCTGTTCGCCTCGCTCGGCCCGATGCTGGTGCTCGCCCCGTTCCTGGTCCGGGCCGGGGTGGTGACCCGATGGTGGAAGGGGCTGCCGACGATCGAGCTGTTCGGCTGGGCGTTGCTGAACTTCGTGGTGCTGACCCTGGCCGGCGCGCTGATCTCCAGCACCCCCGGCTGGTGGGCGGTCGTGATGGCCGGTCTGGCCGGCGTGGCGAACGGGCTGCTCTGGCAGCGCACCGTGGCCGCCGCGAGGGTGCCGGTCCGGCGCTGGGCGCGGGTGCCGGTCGGCCCGATCGCGATCGCGCTCGCCCTGGCCGGTGCCATCTGGGCCCAGGCGTTCATCGGGTTCGCGGCCGGTGGCGGGCAGGGGCAGTGGCGGCCACCGGTGCTCAGCGAGCGGTTGCCCGACCGGGTGCCGCACGCGGTGATCGTCCTGGGCGGGCACAACTCGAGCTGGGACGGGACTCCCGCCGCCGACCCGCGGGTCGAGCGCTTCTCCTACCGTGGCCTGGACGCGCAGGGCCGACCCCTGCCGTACCCACCCGGGGCGACCCACCGGTCACTGGATTCCAGCAGCGCCCTGCTCGCCGACCAGATCGAGTCCGTGCACCGGCGCACCGGACGCCCGGTGGCCCTGGTGGGGCAGAGCGAGGGCTCCATGGTGGCCCGCACCTACCTGGAGCGGCTTCCGCGCGGCCCGGTGACGGCGGTGGTGATGTTCAGTCCGCTGGTCCAGGCCGGCCGGACCTACTACCCGCCGCCCGGGCACGCCGGCTGGGGAGTGGCGGCCGGTTGGGAGCTGCGGGCCATGTTCTGGCTGTCGAACGTGCCCCTGGCGGTGAAGGACGACCCCGACAGTTCGTTCGTGCGGTCGGTGCTGAGCAACGCGCCGTTCTACCGCAACCGCACCCTCTGCCCGGTACCCGGCGTCCGGATGATCGCCTTCCTGCCGACGATCAGCGCCGCGGAGGCGCCGCCGGGGGAGTACAGCCGCGTCCCGGTCTACCAGCAGCCCGCGCTGCACGGCGGCCTGGTGGGCGAGCGGGCGGTGGAGGACCGGGTGGTCGCCTTCCTGGCCGGGGAGCCGGTGGAGATGCCCCGGCGGGAGTACGGCCTGCTGCAACGGCTGGGCGCCGCCTGGCAGGCCCCGCCGCTGGCCCTCATGCTCAATCCGATCTGGTCGGCGACCAGGGAGGGGGATCCGGCGATGACGGGCCGGGTCTGCGAGCCCCGCTGAACCAACCGGTGGCCCGGCCCGTGCGCCGGTGTCGCAGCAGCAGTCGCAGGACCGCGGCGTCGAGCCCCACCACCAGCAGCGCCGCGACCGGCGCGTACGGGAACAGCAGCAGCTCGACGGCGGCGCTCAGGGCGGCGCAGCCGAGGGCGATCGACGTCGTGCCCCGGCGTCCGGTGGCCGCCGCCAGGCCGGCGAGGGTGACCGCCGCGCCGACCGCGACGTGCAGCCAGGCCCAGCCGGTGATGTCGACGAGGTACATGCCCCGGCCGGTCTGCACGACGAACGGGTCGGCGGTCGTGGTGGCCCACGCGGACAGCAGGTCCACCAGGCCGCTGGTGGTCAGCAGGGTGCCGGCCAGCAGCGGTGGGCCGGGTCGCTGCGCCCGGGTGGCGTCGACCGGCGGCGGAAAGCCCATCTGCCCAGGTTAGGGCCGGCACGTAAGTTCTCCGCCGCGAACAGCAGGGACCCGCGCCCGTCGTCGTGGCCGGGGCGGACTGCCCGCGTACCCCCGTTGGTGGCGGCCGGGGGACGGCCCGGCGCGGCCGGGGCACGCCCGATGGCCGGCGGACCCGGCGGTCCAGGGTGGCCGCTAGGCGGGCGGGGCGGCCCCGGCGGGCGGCGGCCCGGCGGCGTCCCGGGCGTGGCGCAGCATCAGCACGCCGTCGTCGGCGGCGAGCACGTGCCGCAGCGGCAGCTCCCGGGGCGCGCCCGGGTCGCCGG
>NZ_JAGPYL010000102.1:0-22448 GCF_018070095.1 Micromonospora sp. U56 | reverse complement strand
CGCGGACCCGAGGTCCGCGCGCCGGAGGTGTCAGGCCGTCGCCCGCTTCGGGAGCTTCCACCCGGGGCGGGGGAAGTGGCAGGTGTAACCGTTGGGGTAGGTCTGCAGGTAGTTCTGGTGCTCGGGCTCAGCCTCCCAGAAGTCGCCTGCCGGGGTGACCTCGGTGACGGCCTTACCGGGCCACAGGCCCGAGGCGTCGACGTCGGCGATCGTGTCCTCGGCGACCCGCTTCTGTTCGTCGGTGGTGTAGAAGATCGCCGAGCGGTAGCTGATGCCGATGTCGTTGCCCTGGCGGTTCTTCGTCGAGGGGTCGTGGATCTGGAAGAAGAACTCGAGCAGCGCGCGGAAGTCGGTCTTCTCGGTGTCGTAGACGACCTCGATGGACTCCGCGTGGGTGCCGTGGTTGCGGTAGGTGGCGTTCGGGACCTCGCCGCCGCTGTAGCCGACGCGCGTGGACACGACGCCGGGCTGGTGGCGGAACAGCTCCTCCATGCCCCAGAAGCAGCCGCCGGCGAGGATCGCCTTTTCGGTGGTCACGTCGTCTCCTTACTTGTCGTCGGTGTCAGTGTTGGCGTCACTCGTGAACAGGGTGCGGTATTCGCCGTACCCTGCGCTCTCCAGGTCGTCGAGGTGGATGAACCGCAACGACGCAGAGTTGATGCAGTAGCGCAGTCCACCCTCGTCGCGGGGACCGTCGTTGAAGACGTGGCCGAGGTGGCTGTCCCCGTGCAGCGAGCGGGCCTCGGTCCGGATCATCCCGTGGCTGGAGTCTTCGCGCTCGACGACGTTCGTCTTGGCGATCGGCTTCGTGAAGCTCGGCCAGCCGGAGTTGCTGTCGTACTTGTCGACCGATGCGAACAGCGGCTCGCCGGACACGACGTCGACGTAGATGCCGGGCTCGTGGTTGTCCCAGTAGGCGTTGGCGAACGGCCTCTCGGTGCCGTCCTGCTGGGTCACGCGGTACTGCTCCGGGTCGAGCCGCGAAACGGCTTCCCGGTTCTTGTGGTATTGGGTCTGCTGGGGCACAGCTCTCCCTTCCCGGCCTTTCGCCGTGAAGCTGGGGAACCAGGCGAAACGCGCCTGGACGCGCAAATATACAGACACCCCACGGACCGGTTGTATTCCCGCAGCTCCTACTTTTTTTTGGACCATGAAGTCCATGGAAGGCACCCGGAAGCGATCGGCTGTGTGCCGTCGTTGCGGCGGTTGGCTTGGGGTATCTCGCCGTCACGCTAGCACCCGCACGACCCCCAGACTGGACTTGACCGACCAGTTCCACCGCGACTAGGTTCGGGACCTGCGGCTGTGCACCTCCGCTAGCGACGAGCGGTCCGACTTGCCCATTGGCGCCGAGTTCTACGGACCTCGCGCCACTCCTCGCGGAACCGGGTGCCGTCAACACAAATTGCGATTCAGTGGGGAAGGAACAACTGTCATGAGTGAGAGTTTCGAGGGCCGTAAGGTCGTGGTCGTCGGCGGCAGTAGCGGCATGGGCCTCGCCACGGCCCACCAGGTCGTCGCCGGGGGCGGCACCGCCGTGATCACGGGCCGAGACCCGGAGAAGGTCGGGGCCGCGGTCGAAGCCTTGTCGCAGAACGGAAAGGCATGGGGCATCACGACCGAGCTGACCGACCGCGACCAGGTGCCCGAACTCCGAAAGCAGCTCGCCGCCGAGCACGCCGACGCGACCCTCCTCGTCAACGCTGCGGGTTTCTTCATCCCGAAGCCGTTCGGCGAGTACGACGAAGCCTTCTACGACTCGTACAACGAACTGAACCGGGCGCTGTTCTTCATAACGCAGACCGTCGTCGCGGGCATGGTCGCCGGGGGCCGGGGCGGCGCCATCGTCAACATCGGCTCGATGTGGGCGCACCAGGGCATCGCGGCGACGCCGCACACCGGCTACTCCGTGCAGAAGGGCGGCCTCCACTCGTTCACCAAGGCCCTCGCGATCGAGCTGGCGCCGCACAGCATCCGGGTCAACGCGGTCGCGCCTGCGGTCGTGAAGACGCCCCTGTACCTGGGCTTCGTCCCCGCAGACAAGCTCGATGAGACCGTCGGCAGCTTCGACAGCTTCCACCCGCTGGGGCGTGTCGGCAGCCCGAAGGACATCGCGAACGCGGTGTCCTTCCTGCTGTCGGACAAGTCGAGCTGGATGACCGGCGCCATCGTTGACGTCGACGGCGGCGTCATGGCCGGCCGCAACTGACCCTCGAAACGTAACGCCGGGATCACGCCGGCTGGGCTGCGGACGTGCCCGTACGCGTCCGCAGCCCACGCCCGCGGGGAAACCACCAGCAGATTCGGCGAGATCGAGGCCCGGCCGACCCGCACGTGGTCGCGCTCGATGGTGAGATCAGCGACTCCACCCATATCGACCAGTTCGCCAAGGCCTACCCCGGCCGCTACTTCCAGTGGCAGATCGGCGAGCAGCAGCTCATCGCGGCCTGCGCACTACACGGACGTCTACCCGGTCGTGTCCGGCGAGACCGAGACAGTCCCGGTGGGTGGGTCGGAGGTAGTGCGGTCCGGTCCCGACGACGTTGTCACGCTAGATCAGGGCGGGCGAGCGTTACGGTGCACGAATGCGTGGCCGCGTCCCGACTGGCGGCTTTGCGGCCATGGGTGACGATCGAGAGCGGCCACGTCAGGCCCGGGTCGCGCCCGGCACCGCAGCCGTGCCGGGCGTGGCGACCGGCACGACGTCGGGCACCACCGCGACCCCGAGCCCGGCGGACACGTACTCTGGCAGCATCCGCAGGTCGGCTAGCTCGAGGAGCACGCGCCTCGGCGGCCCGATCCATCGATCAAGTCCACCGTCCGTGCGACCAGCGCGGCCCGTTCGGCGTGTCCTAGACGACGACCCCGGCCACCGCCAGCCCGTCCCGCAGAGCGTCGGCCGTCGTGTATTCCTTGCGCGCCCTGGCCAACTGGCGCTGCTCCAGCGTGACGTCGACGAGCTTGCCGAGCGCATCGCGGTACTCGTCGCCGGCGCCCACCTAGCCTTCACGCGATGTACCCCGCCGTTGGGGACGCCTGAACCTTCTCAGCGGTCGGCGTTCAGACGCGACGACGCGTGCTCAATGCCCATGCCCGGCTGCGTTCGACCGAGGGAATGCCGGGTCTAGAACGTCGGCATAATCCGGATGAGCATTGACGAATGCTGCCGCGAACGGACACGTGACGGTGGCGGTCTTTCCTTGCATGCGCAGCTCGTTGAGGACGCCGCCGATGAGCCTGGCGGCTATCCCCTTCCCCCGGAACTCGGGGAGCACGGATGTCGCCAACAGTACGACGCGGCTCCCGACCTTGCTGTAGACGATCCCAGCGGCTGTCCGGCCCCCTATCGAGGCCTCGTAGATGCCGAGCGCACTGTTGTTGGTGATGACGAGGTCTTCCGCGTCGGGCCCGGTGGCTCCCGACAGGTTCGAGCCACCCAAATCATGCTCGGCGCTGGTCAACGTGATCATATCCTCGGCGTTGCCCGCCATGTTGTCTCCTGAATCTCGCGTCTGGGCAGCGACCTGGGAGTGCTCAGTCAGGTCGGATGAAGTGGCAGGAGTATCCCGCCTCGGACTATTGCGGCACTGGGAGGCTGAGGACGAGCGACCCACGCAGGTCGACCAGGAAACGGCCGGCCGTGCGCACCACGCGCATGACGACGTCCTCGCAGCCGGGACATCGCGCGACGAGGCCGGGCGCTCGGTCGAACACGCGCATCGCGGCTAGCGGACGGGTCGTCCGGCAGCTGGCGCAGGTGAGCTCGGCAACGGTGAGGTCGGTCCCCATGATCTCGCCGAGCGGTCCGGCGAGGGCGTTACCGTCCACCCAGGGGGCATCGTCTGCTCCGACGTTGGTGGTCGACATGGTCATGGTCATCCTCCGGTGGGTCCGAAGCGTTCGGTGCGGATGTTCGTGGGGTCGTGGCCGATGCCGACGAGGAGGTCGGCAACGGTCTCGACGAATCCGGTGGGCCCGCAGACGAACGCCACAGTGTCGGCATCGCGGGGCCAGGCGACGCGGGCGAGGGCGTCCGCATCCAGTCGTCGGGGTGGGGTCGGCCAGCCAGGGGGCGCGACCCTGGTATAGACGTGCGTGACGGCGACGCGCCTATCGCCTGCGGCTCGTGCAGTTGCCAGATCCGCGGTGAACAGCGCTTCGGACGGGGATCGCGTCGAATAGAGCAGCCTGGTGGGATTCGTCGCCGCACGCACCATCGACATCAGCGGCGCCACGCCGGACCCGCCGCCGATCAGCAACGCCGGGCGCGGATCGGCGGGTCTGCGTACGAACCAGCCGCCGAGCGGCCCACGGATCTCGAGCTGGTCACCCGGCTCGGCAACGTCGACGAGGTACGGCGAGACCTCACCGTCGGTCACCGCCTGGACGGTCACCTCGAGCCGGTCGGGCCCCGGGGCGGACGAGATCGAGTAGCTGCGGTACGCCGTGTAGCCGTCGGGAGCCGTCAACCGGACGTCGACGTGCTGGCCCGGCACGTGACCTGTCCAGCCGTCGACGTCGAGGACCAGGGTCCGCGCCGTCGCGGTCTCCGCGCGGGTGGTGGCGACGGTCGCCGGCTGCCAGGTCAGTCTGCCCGGTACCGCTGCTCGCGCCATGGGTCACCGTAGTTGTGGTAGCCGGCCGTCTCCCAGAACCCGGGCTCGTCGTCGAGACGCAGTTCCAGTGCGCGCAGCCATTTCGCGCTCTTCCAGAAGTACAGGTGAGGAATGAGCAGACGAGCTGGCCCGCCGTGCACCGGCACCAAAGGTTCGCCGTCGAACTCGTACGCCACCCAGGCCTGGCCGTCGATAAGGTCCTCGAGCGGGATGTTCGTAGTGTAGCCGCCGTAGCAGTGCGCGACGACGTACTCGGCGGCCGTCTCGACGTCGGCCAGCAACGTGTCCACCGAGACGCCTCGCCAGCGCGTGCCGAACTTCGACCAGTGCGTGACGCAATGGATGTCCACGGTCGGTTCGTCGGCAGGAAGGGCGGTGAACTCCGCCCATGACCACGTGCTCCGCTCGCCGGCCTCGGTGACGACGGCGAGCTCCCACCCGTCGAGACCGATGCGCGGTGTCGGTCCCGCCGACAGCACCGGGAAGTCGTCCGTGCGGTACTGGCCGGGCGGGAGGTCGGTGTCGTCGCGTCTGCGGCCGCCGAAGCCGCGTGTGATCAGTGCCATGCGTCCCTCCCCAAGCGGCCGAGCAGCCGCGATCCCGCTGCCACCCGTGCATCCACTCGGCCGGTGGATGTCGATGTGGTACCCGCCCATGACGTCATCGTCAGCGAGTGCCCCGATGATGAGATTCTCCGCGGTGGGGACGTGGTCGCCCGCAATCCGGGATATATTAACTGGACCATCGCGTCCAGAGTAGGCCGGCGTGGCACCGGTCTGCAAGGCCGCTGACCATCGGTGGCCAGCAGCAGCAGCAGCGCCTGACGGTTGTGGCGGTGCGCCCCCACCTGGCGGATGCCTCCGCAGCGAGCATATGGTGGACTATAGCGTCCATAGGGTGCCGCTAGAGAGCGTTCCAAGTTAGTCGTTCGACATATCGTCGCCGCTGCGAGATGGCGGCGGCCAGTGTCTTGCCCGATGTCAGGAGAGTTCGATGGACCCTGTTCCTTCCGGTGGGGACGGTGTCGATGGCCAGCCGGTCGATGCGGTGGACATGATCGCCGCCCTGACCGCTGCACAGTTTGTGTTCCAAGACGGTGCAACTCAAACGTTCACGGCGGATGGTCGAACGACCTACGTCGACAGGGGCACACCGTCAGCTGGCGAGTGGTCTGTCACGGGTGACGGGACCTTCGCTTCATTCTGGCCGCCGACGTACCGGGCGACGTACACGGTTCGGTGGATCGTCGAGGACGGAGTGCGGGTGGGCGTCAGCTTCACGGATACCCGGAGCGGAGTCCGCTACGACGGCCGGTACCGGTGACTGGACGAGACCGCAGCCATACGTCGAGTCACGAATCGTTCGGTTACCCACTGTGAGGTTGCTCGACTCCTGGCTCAGGGCACTCTCCTCGTCCGCATGACGATCCCTTTCAGCGGGAGGCAGGTGTCTCCTTGACCGGCTGAACAGGCGACGGCCGGTACCGGAACATCCGCCCCGAGGCCGCCTGACACCGGCAGCAGACACTCAGTAACCCAACCAGTTTCAAGATCAGCAGGAAACATCCTAGGTTTCCACCATCGCTGGAGTCTTACGAAGGAGAGACGGCCGTGAGCCAGACCGAGAGCATCGAGCCCGTCGAGGAGTGGGACGCGATCGAGGACGACGGGGTCCTGGACGCCTCGGACACCCTGGACGACGATCGCGTCAGTGATCCCCTCGATACCGGCATCGTCGCCGCAGATCACTGGACGGGCGCGAACCGCTTCGGCACCACCATCGCCGAGCAGCGGGCGGGCGAGTCCCTCGATCAACTGCTGGGCCAGGAGGAGCCGGACCTCGATCCGTACGCCGAGGTGGCCGACGACGAGGATGAGCTGGCCCGGCGGGGGTACGAGCGGGAGACGCGCGCGGGGCGCCTCGTCGCCTACGACGAGGGTCTGGGCGCGGACGGGGAGGCCGAGTTAGTGGCGTGGGACGCCGGAATCGACGCGGGTGCCGCGAGCGCCGAAGAAGCCGCGATCCACCTGGTCGACGACCCCAACGGCCCCGGCGATGGCCCGTTGCGATAAGTCGGGCCGTTCGCACAGCCCTAGAGGTGCAAGGACGGGCTTAGAGCCTGTCCTGCCGATCATGAGGATCCAGCTTCCATTATTGACAGGTCAAACTCCAGGGCTACTCCGCCGGTGCGTGCGTGTTGAGCAGTGCCTCAAAGGCGGGGAACTGGGCTTGCGCGGCGGCGATCACCTCTGCGGTCGACCGTCGGGCGGAGCCGGTGTGCCGCTGTGCGATTGTCGTCAACGCTGCGATGGGCTCGGGCACGCGCTCGATGCCGTCGACCGTCTCGAGCGGGCCGACGCCGTTCGCCAGCAGCCACAGATAATCGCCAAGGTCGCGCGCGATGACGGTGTACTCGCCTTCAGAGCCCAAAAAGACGACCGATTGGCGGTCAAGAGGGCCGCCCGGGTTACGGAGCCAGAAGGCGGCCAGGCCACCGGTGCCGTCCTGGCCGAAGGCGCGGAATGGAGGAGCGCGAGCCATAGGGTCGTTCGTCCAGTTCTGCCACCACTCCATCATTTCGCCCGACCACACGAACGTGTCGTACGGATCGAAGTCATGCCCGCTGTGCTCGTGGAAGAACCCCGCCATGTGTGCCTCGACGAGCACCGCAGGCAGCGTCAGGTCCTCCTCCGTCATCGATGCAGTCTAGATAGTGCCGATCATGCAAGCCACATGATCGCGGCGATCAGGACCACGCTGGATCGGTAGAGGGATGCGCGTTTGGCGTAGCGGGTGGCCAGGTCACGCCACTGCTTGAGGCGGTTGAAGCAGCGTTCCACCACGTTGCGCTTCTTGTAGATCACCTTGTCGAAGGTTGGTGGTCGGCCGCCGGCGCTGCCCTTGGCGGCCCTGCGGGCTATCTGGTCCGACCGTTCCGGAATGACGTGCCGGATCCTGCGTTGCCGCAGCGCTCGGCGGGTCGAGTCGTGCGCGTAGCCCTTGTCCGCGATCAGCACGTCGGGGCGCTTGCGGGGCCGGCCGGGTCCGGGCTCGTTGACGCGGATCGCGTCGAGCAGGGCCAGCAACTGCGGATTGTCGTCGGCCTGACCCGGGGTGAGCAGGATGGACAACGGCCGGCCACGCCCGTCGACGGCGAGGTGAATCTTCGTACTCAGCCCGCCGCGGGATCGGCCGATGGCCTCACCAACTTGCGCACCAGGCGTCGCCGCACCAGCCGGAGATCCCCGTTTTTGCGGGCGCCAGCAGCATGCTGATGCGCCCGCACGATCGACGAGTCGACGCTGATCGTCCACTGCACCGGTGTCCCGTCGTCATGCACCTGCACCGCGGACCGGATCCGGTCCCACGTGCCGTCCGCGGTCCACCGGCGCAGCCGTTCGTGGCAGGTCTTCCACGGCCCGTACCGTTCCGGCAGGTCACGCCATGGTGCCCCGGTGCGCAGCTTCCACAGGATCCCGTTAATGACCTGCCGGTGATCCCGCCACCGACCCCGAGCCCCACCCGGCTCCGGCAACAACGGCGCTATCACCGCCCACGCCTCGTCCGTCAACTCGCCACGGCGCACCACCGGCACATCGTCAGCGATCCACCGCTACAAGATCGGCCCTAGGCCGCGCAACGCGCCGGGAACCCGGAGGAGCACCATGTCCCAGGACCCGGTGCCGCGTCCGCGCCCAGCGTGAAGCGCACCGAACTGCAACGCCATCCGGCCTCGGTACCGGGCAAGCTGATCGTGCAGACGCTCTTCGAGATCCCGGTCGGCCTGGCGTCGGGGAGGCACAGCCACCCCGGCGAGGAGGTCGGCTACCTCATCCACGGCACCGTTGCGATGGAGTTCGACGACCGGCCGACGTTCACCATCCACGCCGGCGAACCGTTCCTGATCCCGCCGCACACCATCCACAACGCCCGCAACATCACCGACCACACCACCACGCGGATGCTCTCGACGTACCTGGCCAACGAGAACGAGCCGCTGGTCACCCAGTACCACTGACCGGTGCCCGACCGTACGCAGCAACCAGGCCGCCGTCGGCTGTTCAGCGGCGGGCGAGCAGCCCCTCGGCGTACGCCCAGAGCCGGTCGGCCGCGGTCGGGTCCACCGCGTGCTCAGCCACGCCGGTTATCGGCTCGGGTCCACCCGGCATCACCTCGGACTCCTGGTTGTCCTCGAAGTACCGCCCGGTGACCCCCTCGAGCAACGGCGAGGCAGCCAGCAGCACGGTGGTCGCCGCGCCCTGCTCCGGCGTCTTGTAGTGCGGCAGGTCGATGCGGTTGCCCGCCTCGTCCAAGACCCCGAAGGAACGCAGGGCCTCGTCGGAGAGGTGGCGTTGCAGGTTGGTGTTGATGACCCCCGGGCTGAGCGCGTTGGCGGCGATCCCGTCCGATGCCCAGCGGCGTGCGATGCCGACGGCAAGCAGGGCGCCGGCCGTCTTGGACTGGCTGTATGCGGTCCACGGGTCGTACGGGCGCCGGTCGAACTGCGGGTCGTCGAAGTCGACACCGGCCCGCAACTGGGCGCCGGAGCTGACCACGACCACCCGGGCAGAGCCTGCGGCCCGCAGGTTGTCGTGCAGGCCCCGGGCCAGCGCAAAGTGGCCCAGGTAGTTGGTGGCGAGCTGAAGTTCCCAACCCTCGGGGGTGAGCTGCCGGTCGGAAATCGCCATGATCCCGGCGTTGGCCACCAGCGCGTGCAATGGGCCCTCCCAGCCGGCGACGAAGGCGTCGACCGAGGCCAGGTCGGCCAGGTCCAGGGCGGCGGCACGGACAGTGCCCCGCCCCGATCCGGAGAACTCCTCCACCAGATCTGCGGCTCGGGCCGGGTCCCGGGTGGCCACGGTGACCTCCGCGCCGGCGCCGGCGAGGGCCCGCGTGGTCTCTAGGCCGATGCCGGAGGCGCCGCCGGTGACGATCATCCGCCGTTCGGTGAGGTCGACGCCCTCGACGATCTCGGCGGCGGTGGCCCGGGCGGTGAACGGGGTGCTCAGGCGAGCCGTGCTTGTCATGACGCCAACGCTACGAGCGCCCCACCTGGACTGCCTATACTCTGGAGTCTGTCACTCTTTAGCGTGCGTCCAAGGGAGGGTTCGGATGGACCCGTTGGAGGACGTGCTGTCGCTGCTCGAAGCGAACGTTCACCTGTCGTCGGCCATGTCCGCCGGGGGCCGGTGGGCGGTCCGGTTTCCGCCTCCGGCCGGCGTCAAGTTCAACGCGGTGAGCCGGGGCCGTTGCTGGCTGCGGGTTGACGGCGTGGGTGATTCCATCCACCTCGGTGCGGGCGACTGCTTCCTGCTGACCCGGCCGCTGGCGTTCACCCTCGCCAGCGACCTGGACGTGCCCACTGAACCGGCGCACCCGCTCTTCGCGGCGGCCGTCGAGGGCGTCGCCCGCGCGGGCGAGGGGGACGAGGTGTTCCTCGTCGGAGGCGCGTTCTCCTTCACCGGGCGGGCCCGCGCACTGCTGCTGGACAATGTACCGCCGGTCCTGCACGTCTCGGCCGCGACGCCGGAGGCGGCCACCGTGCGCTGGGCGGTCGCCGAGATCGACGCCGAGCTGCGAGGTCAGCCGATGGCGGCCTCCCTGGTCGCCGAGCATCTCGCCGTGGTCATGCTGATCCGGATCCTGCGCCTGCACCTCGCCCGCGACCCGGGCCGGACGTCGGGCTGGCTGGCCGGGCTGACCGACCCGACGGTCGCCGCCGCGCTGCGCGCGATGCACGCCCGCCCGGCGCACCCGTGGACGGTGGCCGAGCTGGCCCGGGCCGCCGCCGTCTCCCGGTCCACGTTCGCGGCCCGGTTCAAGGACGTGGTCGGCAAGGGACCGCTGGAGTACCTCACCGAGTGGCGCATCGAGCTCGCCGCGGACCGGATCCGGCGCGGCGGCGACACCGTCGCCACCATCGCCCGGGCTGTCGGGTACGGCTCGGAGAGCGCGTTCAGCGTCGCCTTCAAACGCACCACCGGCCTTTCTCCCCGCGCCTACCGCAACGGGGCTGCCGCCTGACCACCGTCCGGAGCGGTTAACGCCTGCCGGCTGTGGACCAGCAGCTCGCGCACCGCCCGGCTCACCTCGGTCCCGGGACCGGCCGCCGAGACAGGGATAGCCGGTCCCTGGACAAGCTCACCCTGGGCACGTCGTCCGGTCCGGGTCAGGCTTGGCCCTGACCACGGGAACACCGCTGACCAGGGAGTTTGTTGTGATGGACGTGAACGTACCCGACCTGACCGGGCAGCTCGCCGTGGTTACCGGCGGCAGCGACGGCCTCGGCCTCGGCCTGGCCACCCGGCTGGCCCGCGCTGGCGCCGAGGTGGTGCTGCCGGTGCGCAATCCGGCCAAGGGCGACGCCGCCCTGGAGCGAATCCGGGCCGCCGCGCCGGGGGCCACCGTCTCGACCCGGGAGCTGGACCTGGCCTCGCTCGACTCGGTGGCCGCACTCGCGGACACGCTGCACGCCGAGGGCCAGCCGATCCACCTCCTGATCAACAACGCCGGCGTGATGACCCCACCCACCCGGCACACCACCGCCGACGGCTTCGAGCTCCAGTTCGGCACCAACCACCTCGGTCACCTGGCACTGACCGGACGGCTGCTGCCGCTGCTGCGCGCCGGCCAGGCCCGGGTCACCACCATGTCCAGCAGCGCCGCCCGTTGGGGCCGGTTGGACTGGGACGACCTCCAGGCCACCCGCACGTACAAGGCGATCCGCGCGTACAACGCCTCGAAATTGGCCACCCTGCTCTTCGGACTGGAACTGGACCGGCGCAGCCGGGCCGGCGACTGGGGCATCATGAGCAATGTCGCCCATCCGGGCACGACCCTCACCAACCTCTACGCCTCCGGCCCGAACCTCGGCCGTTCCCGCCCCTCCCCCAACGAAGCCGTCATGAGGCGGCTGGCCCGGTGGGGCGTTCTGGTGCAGTCGGTGGACGCCGGCCTGCTCCCCGCCCTGCACGCGGCCACCAGCCCGCAGGCGCAGGGCGGCCGGTTCTACGGCCCGGACGGGTTCGGGCAGTTCACCGGCAAGCCGACCGAGCTGGCCGTGTACCGCTCGGCCCGCAGCGCGGACGACGCCGCCCGACTCTGGGCGCTCTCCGAGCAACTGGTCGGCGTCACGTTCGCTGGCAACTGACCGTGCAGAGGAGATCACCCATGGACCGCGCGCAGTTCGCCGGCTTCCTCCGCGCCCGACGGGAGGCCCTGCAACCGGAGGACGTGGGGCTGCCCCGCGGACCGCGGCGGCGCACCGGCGGGCTGCGCCGGGAGGAGGTGGCCGCGCTCAGCGACATGTCGACCGACTACTACAGCCGGTTGGAGCAGCAGCGTGGCCCGCGCCCGTCGGAGCAGATGCTCGCCGCGATCGCCCGGGGCCTGCGCCTGTCCCTGGCCGAGCGCGACCACCTGTTCCAGCTCGCCGGGTACGCCACCCCGAAGCGGGCGCTGCGCGCCGAGCACGTCAATCCCGGGATGATGCGGATCCTGGACCGGCTCCGGGACACTCCCGCCCAGGTGGTGAACCTGGTCGGCGAGACGCTGGAGCAGACCGGTCCGGCGATCGCGCTGCTGGGCGACGAGCGCCGACACACGGGGCTGGCCCGCAGCCTGCACTACCGCTGGTTCACCAACCCGGCCACGCGGTTGATCCACCCGGCCGAGGACCGCGCCGCGCAGAGCAGGCTGATCGTGGCCGACCTGCACGCCACGTACACCCGCGACGGCAGGGGCTCGCGGGCGGCGCAGATCGCCGACGCGCTGCTCGCCGAGAGCCCGGAGTTCGCCGAGCTGTGGAACGAGCACCCGGTGGCCGGGCCGTACTGCGCGCCGAAGCGGATCCAACACCCGGAACTGGGGCTGCTGGAGCTGCACTGCCAGACGCTGGTCGACCCGGACCACTCACAGGCCCTGCTCGTCTACACCGCCGCGCCGGGCAGCGAGAGCCAGGAGAAGCTCCAACTCCTCTCCATCATCGGCGGCCAGCGGCTGTGACCGACTTCGTGCCGGCGCCGTAGCGGAGATCTCGATGGTTGGTGCCATCCCTCGGAGTCGAGCACCAACGCCGCAGCCTGGCGGCGGAACTCCTCAGGGTGCTTGCTCTGTCGACCGAAGCGTTTCCTCCTCCTCGGCAGGATGCCATGTCAGGAGGTCTCCGGTCTCAGCGGTCACTTGAGTCTCTCTTCTGTGGAGCATCTGCCCGGTAATCAGACGGATCGGCCGCGAGGCCAGGACGAACCGCCGCAATCCACTGTGGCCACCGGGCTGGTGTCGGTGGCCGCCGTGACGATCGCCAACGGCGCGGACAACGTCTCCGTCTGCACAAGAAGTCGGGCCGCTACCAAACCCGGGGCGATTCAACCCGGCTGCTCCCAACGGGCTCCCCCGCTCCCCGCCCCACACGGACCCACACGGTCAGCCGGGACAGTCTGCCTAACGCAGGGCCGTCCGCCCTGCGGCACGACGCGAGCGATCCGACGGTGGGCACGGACGGTGACGCGCGCTCGCGGACGCCGCGCTTTGTCAGCGGCAGATGAATCTGTTGATTCTGCACGGTCCGCCGGTGGCACTGTCGCTACCGGCGGATCGTCTCGCTGACGAGTCCTGCGGGCCGGCGGCCCGGCGCGGTGGTTAGGCTTTACGGATGCAGGGGGCGGTGTGCTGGAGCGACCTCGATGGCTGAGCCGACGATGTTCGTCAGCAGGCGCTGGCGCTGCCTCATGTGGTCGAGATCGACAGTGACGGCTTCGACTTCCGGATCGCCGTGCGTCGAGGATACGGAGCTGTTGCTGGGCGATCCCGTCGTGCCCGATGAGGTCGTGCGGTCGCGGTAACCGTTCAGCCCGGCGGTGGCCGTCGCCCGCGCGGTAGCGGGGGAAGAGCGGGCCGACCGTCTTCACTGACCGAGCTTTGCCACTGTCAGCAACACCACCGCGTCCTCGTGGGCGACCAGGCGGTGCCGCTCCGGTGGCACGAGGATCAGGTCCCCCTGGCGTCCGGTCCAGCTTGCCGCGGAACCGATCAGTTCGACCCGCCCCCGCAGCACCAGCACTGTCGCCTGGCCCGGGTTCTCGTGCTCGCTGAGCTCGACCCCGCGACGCAACGCGATGATCGTCTGTCGCAGCGTACGTTCATGTCCGCCGAAGACGGTCTCGGCGCTGCGACCGGACTCGGATGCCGCCGCCCGCTCGCTATGCTCGCGGGCCAGCGCGTCCAGGCTGAGTTTCTGCACCTCTCGCCCACCTGTCTGTTCAACCGGAACGACGCCACCGCCTCGGCGGATGCCGGAACGTCGTACCTGCCAGCGTCGGATAGAGCGAGAATACCGATCTCGGGCCGCCAGCCGGTGTGGTCGGCGGAAGTCGTCAGCGCAGCCGTAGGACCAGCGAGATGCCCAACCACGCCACCGTGACCAGCTTGATCGCTTCCATGGCGATATATACCACGTGCAGGTGGGAGGCGACTGGTTGCCCACCGGCGATGATCTGCTGCGCCCGTACGTCGAGCAGGGGTCGCATGACGAAGGCCTGGGTCAGCAAGACCGCCCCGGTGACCGCAACGAGCGTCCATCGAACTGCCCCAGCGCCGGCGCCGACCAGCGCCAGAGAAAGCAGGAGGAACAGCGTCAGCTCCGCCACATTGAGTGCGCGGAACACCAGGCGCCCGATGCCGAGCCCGAGAGCACGGGTGATCCCGGGAGCGCGGAACTTCAACGGCGCCTCGATCAGGGAAATGGCCACCACCATTCCAAACCAGACGAACGGGATCGCGACCTGCGCAACGAGTCGTAGCCTGTCCATTATTTTCTCCCTCTTTGCTACTGCGACAGCACGCCCGGGGCCATCTCTCGCTGGATCTCCTTGACGTGCAGCTCACGGCGGTGCATGGTGCCGGTCGGACTGGGTGGCGCGACGGCGTCGCGGGCGGCGAAGGTCGGTGCGGGGGTCGCCATCGGGTCGAGGGTCGGGCCGGGGTTCTGATGTTCCGCCGCCGGCTGCGCTGGCGGAGGCGCCGCGCCCACCGACACAATCTGGAGGGTCATGCCGGCCTGGCGATGTCCGGGCAGGGAGCACCACCCCCGGATCGCCGCCCTGTCGACTCCCGCGCCCAGGCGGACCGATTCACCCCGGCCACTAGTGGGGTCCGAGTGCCAGGTCCTGAGATCCGACGGCCGGCCGCCGGCTGCCAATGGCAGGTCAGCCACCAGATGAGCGCGACTGACCTGGTGGGCGACGGACGAGTCGACCTGTACGCGGCGGGGCCCGGTCAGGACGAGGGTTGGCGGGTCCGAATGGTGTGGTGCTCGCTGCCGGTGCCGCCGTTGAGGCGCCGCAGCATCGACTGCGCGATCCGGCCAGCCTGCGCCTTGGCCAGCTCGGCCTTGGGGCCGGCGTGCCGGTCGTCGATGGTGCCGCACCACAGCTGCCACCAGCGGTCGAAGTGCCGCTCGGCCAGGGGCTCCCGTCGGTGCAGGTCCACATGCAGGCGGAAGGCGCTCCCGTGGTACGCGCCGGTGCGGAACAGCACGGTCTCCCAGAAGTCGCACATGATCGGCAGGTGGGCCGTGAGGTCCATCCGAGCCACGTCGATGAAGACCGGACCGAGCAGGTCGTCGGCGAAGGCCCGGCGGTAGAAGTCGGTCACCAGGGCGGTGATGTCGGCGCGATCGGCGATGTCGGCCATGGGACCCTCCTTTTCACTATGCCCATCGTATAAAATAGGTGCGTGGTGAAGACGTGAGCTACGCCGCACTCGCCGTGCAGAGCCGGCGCCGGATCCTCGACACGCTCCGCGCGGCGGACGGCCCGACCGGCGTCAGCGAGCTGGTCACCGTCACCGGACTGCACGCCAACACGGTCCGTTTCCACCTCGAGGTGCTGGTCGAGGCGGGCTTCGTCAGCAGCGGGCCCGGCCCGCGGCGCGGTCGTGGACGCCCGCACACGGTCTACCGCAGCGTCACACCGCCGGCGCCGCCAACCGGGTACCAGTTCCTCAGCCAGGTGCTGGCGGCCCAGCTCGACGACCAGGGCGCGGGTGAGCTGGCCGAGCAGGCCGGCCGCTCCTGGCTGCGCGGCGACGGCCGCTCCGCGGCGGCACCGCCCGGCGCCGATCCCGTGGGCGTCGCCACCGCCCGGGCGCTCGCCCTCTTCACCGAGCTGGGCTTCGAGCCGGAGCGCGCGGCCGACTCCGCCACCGTCCAGATCGACCTGCACGCCTGCCCGTTCCTGGAGGTCGCCCAGCGCCACCCCGACGTGGTCTGCGCCATGCACCGAGGCCTGCTCCGGGAGGTCGTCGAGGCGGCGGCGCCGGGCCTGGCCGCCGAGCTGATCCCGTTCGCGCGACCGGGCGTCTGCGTCGCCCGGCTCACCCCCACGGAGAAAGGAACCGTCCGCTCATGACCAGGCTCCGGGACATCGGCCAGCTGGCCGTTCCCATCCTCTGGCTGGGGATGGTGATCGCCATCTCGCTCATCGAGGCGCCGCTGAAGTTCCGGGCACCGGGCGTCAGCCTGCCGATCGGCCTGGGCATCGGGCGACTGGTCTTCCGCGCCCTGAACGCGGTCGAGTTCGTCCTGCTGAGCCGGGCTGACCGTGGCGGTGCTCGGGCGTCGATCGGCGCGGCCCGCTGGGCGGGGATCGGCGCCCTCTGGCTGGTCCTGCTCACCCAGGCCGCCGTCCTGCGGCTAGCTGGTCTTCTCCGCGTCGATGAACCGGTACACGTCGGTCCGGTTCACCGCTCCGTCTCGCGTGCGAAGAAGAGCGCGGCCTTTTTCAAGATCTCCTTCTTCAGCTCCAGCTGCGCGACCTGACGCCGCAAGCGGATCAGCTCAGCCCGCTCGTCAGCGGCCAAGTCACTGGGCCGGCCGCCGTCGCGTTCCTGCCGCAGCTGCGCCACCCAGTTGCGCAGCGTCTCGTGGTTGACGCCCAACTCCCGGCCGACGTCACGGATCGTGCGACCCGAGTCGAGCACCAGCGCCGCGGCCTGGCGCCGGAACTCCTCGGGGTACTTGCTCTGTCGAACCACAGCGGTTTCCTCCTCCTCGGCAGGATGCCAAGTCAGGAGGTGTCCGGTCGCCGAGCCGGAGACGGGCGGTGAAGCGCCTCAATGAAGGGCAGCTCCGGTAGGAGCTGCGGCGGGCCGAGCTGCGCAACCTCGGGCAGGCCATGGCGTTCCAGCCCCAATGTAGGGCAGCTCCGGTGAGAGCTGGGGCGGTGGAGCCGCGCCGGTTGACGTGGCCGCTGCACGTGCCTCAATGAACGACAGCGCCGGTGAGAGCTGCGGCGGCGACCGCGGCCAGCAGGTCCAGGTTCTCCTCAATCAGGCCTGAATGAAGGGCAGCTACGGCGTCTCGGCGCGTTCGTCGATCCGCTCCTTGACAGCCTCGCCTCAATGAAGGACAGCTCCGGTAGGAGCTGCGGCCCGTTGCGGTACGCCTCGGAGGTGTCGATGCCGCCGCCTCAATGAAGGGCAGTTCCGGTGACGCCTGATCCACCCGCCGGCGCCGCTCAAGCAGGCTGGGGAAGAACGAGCCGGTGCGCAGCTTCGGGATCCGCAGATCCAGATCACCGGCGGTCGTGGTCAGGGTGCGGGGCCGGTGGCCGTTGCGCTGCGCCACCCGGGCCTCGCTGCGCTGGTGCGGGGCGGCGCCGATCACCGCGGTCAACTCCGCCCCGATCAACGCCTGATAGATCGTCTCGGCCGCCTGCCGGACACGATCATTCACATCCGCTGCCTTGAGTGCATCCAGCACGTCCAACAAGGCAGACTGGTCCAGGGTCATCGCGTACTCCGTCCTCTGCGTGTTCTTGGTCGTTCACACAGAGACTCACGCGATGACCCACCTCTATCTCGGCGGCACGCCGAAGCCGGTCAGCTTCTACACCACCCGGCGGGACGCAACCCTCCTTACCGCCCTGACCTGCGCATACTCCCCGAGCAGGCGACATGGACAGCCGTCGACTGCGTTGCAATACGGCTGAGCGCTCCGTGTGAAGCAGGACGCCGCACCGACGCTGACATGCAAAAACGGAAACCCGCAGGTCGGGGTGGGTGCAGTTGACTACTGTTCGGTGCCGTTGAGCGCAGTTGACCGCCGTTCAGTGCAGCCGGCCGCTCCCCACCCGCTCCCCTGATCCCACCCGCCTGGACCCACACGATCAGCCAGGACGATCTGCCTAGCGCAGGGCGTCCGGTCTGCGCCACGAGGCGAGCGATCCGACAGTGGTATGGACGGCGACGAGCGGGGCGGCGGACGCCGCGCATTATCGGCGGCAGGTCCGTGCATCGGATCTACGGGCCAGACCCGCTACTTTCTGATCTGATGCGCACCCGGCTCTCTCGCGCCAGCGGGTAGGTTGGCGCGGTGCGGATCGGTGCCTGCCAGACCCGGGAGATCCTCGGTGACGTGGACGCGGCGGTGACGGTCATCCAAGACTTCGCGGACCGGGCTGACGCGGCAGGGGTTGAACTGCTGCTGTTCCCAGAGTGCTTCCTGCAGGGCTATCTGGTCACGGGCCAGCATGTGCACCGCCACGCATTCGACGTGCGTTCGACGGAGTTCGCTGCGGTGTTGGCACGGCTGGCCGGCATCCGGCAGATGCTTGTGCTCGGCATGATCGAGCGGTGGCGGAGCCGGTACTACAACACGGCCCTGGTCGTCACGGACGGTCGAGTAGTAGGCGAGTATCGCAAGACCTTCCTGACCAGCGGAGAGCCGGTCTTCACCGCGGGCGACACCTACCCGGTGTTCACCCACGACGGTGTGCGATTCGGCATCAACATCTGCTACGACACGCAGTTCCCGCAGGCAGCGGCCGCGGTGGCGGCGGGTGGAGCGCAGGTGTTGCTAGTGCCGGCGCAGAACATGATGCGCCGCGAGAAGGCACTCTGGTGGCAGGCCCGGCACAACGAGATCCGCGCGCGACGGGCCCAGGAGACGGGCATGTGGCTGATCTCCGCCGACGTCACCGGCGAACGCGACGAGTCCCGGATCGGGCTGGGCCCCACCTGCGTCATTGACCCAGTCGGCCAAGTGGTGGCGCAAGTCAGCACGGGGACGACCGGAATGGCCACCATCGAGATCAACCCGCCGTAAGTCGCCCACCACCGAATTCGCTCCACTCGGCACGCGGCAGATCAGTACACCGACTTGGACCTGATGGGTTACTTCCCCGTGCTGACCACGATTGCCTGCAGATTGGCAGCGAGCTCCTCAAGCGATGCGGACTGATGCAGTACGTGAAATGCGTCAGAGGTGTGGTAAAACGCCCTTACTGGAGCCGCGTGCAGCCGGTGCTCGGCGAGAATCTGCGGGAACTGTTCGCGTCTTGCGGCCAACCGTCAGTCTTGGTCGATGCGGTCCTCGTCGAGCATCACCTGGATGACGGTGTCTGGTGCATGGCCTTGTCCGGCCAGCAGCTCGGCGTGACGAATGGTCCGTGGGTAACCGAACAGCACCCAGCAGCCTGGCGACCGTGCCAGCGTGTCCGCGACGAACTCGGCCAGCACCTCGTCTGGCACCAACTCGCCGGCCTGCATGTGACTCGCGAACCGCTGGCCCCATTCCGAGCCGCCCTGCACTGCCGCTCGGCAGAGGTTCCCGACGTTATACGCCTGCAGCCCCACGGCCTCGCCGAACAGCATTGCGGCGCCCCAGGCGTCGAGCACGCCGGGCTCCGCGATGACAGCTATCTTCCGCCGCACGCTCTCACTCTCCAACACCCAGAGAGCGCAGCTTATCGACGACTCGCCTACGTACTCCGGCGCAGGCGCGCTGGTCCGATCCCGGCTAGAGGCAGAAGCCATCCCTGCATCTCATCGAGAAGACCGCACGTCCGTCGCTCACCACGACGCCCGATCGGCGGCATGAGTGAGCGCAGCTGCCCCGCTTACCTCAGCGGGCCGACCCCAAGGTGAACTCGCCCGCCGGCCGACTCGCGACTGAGTAGGTTCAAATTGGAATGTCCGTGCCGATGCACGGCTTATCGCTGATCACCTCCACAACCACGTCGGTCGTGGCGGTCGCTCCTTTGGAGAAAGTTAGGCGGACGCCGTAGACCGTCCCGTGGCCGTCGATCGACGACCAGTGTCGGGCCCCTGATATGGCGAAGGATGTGATCCGCTGCTCTGTCCAGTCCGTTAGCGCCGTGTCATCAAGTCGGGCGACGGCCATGTCATCCCCACCGCAGAGCATCAGGCCGGCTCTCGCGCGATCGCCCGCCACGACCAGGCCGAGGTAGGTGGCCACATGC
Organism: Micromonospora sp. U56; assembly: GCF_018070095.1. Lineage (NCBI taxonomy): Bacteria > Bacillati > Actinomycetota > Actinomycetes > Micromonosporales > Micromonosporaceae > Micromonospora > Micromonospora sp. U56. The sequence continues at coordinate 2,572 of NZ_JAGPYL010000102.1, read as the reverse complement.
TGGTCCGCCTGACGTCGTTCGTCGCGAGCGGAAGCCCCAAAAAACGCTTTCCCGGACCAACAGGCGAGAAATGCGACGACCAGAATAGCGGCCGCCCAGCGCAAGCCCGAACGACGCCAGATTGATACCGCCATAGCCGGGGATCGTAGTCTCGCCCGCGCCCGCGCCCGCGCCCGCGCCCCTTCACCCGGACGCACGCTCATCGACAGTTGAGCACATCACCGGCCAGCACGATCACGGACGCCGCTGATGCCCTCGAAATCGCCGAAGAACTCATCGTGCCGGAGGTGCAGGTCGGGGGCACAGAGCCAGCGGCTACCGGCGCGAAAGTGCCCGCTACACCAGCTCGCGAGCGACCTGTGTACCCAGCCACAGGGCCGCGGCGGCGTGAGGAACGGTGTTGAGCGGAGTGAGCCGCTGCTTGCCGGTGAGCTCGAACTGATCGTCGAGTTCAACGCGGATCGAGTCCAGTCTCTTGCCGTCGATGTCGTCTCGGTCGTCCTCAAACTCCCAGTTCAGGTTGAATCCGTGCCGTCGGCACCTGAGCTCCGCTCCGCTCACCAGCTCATCGAACCAGCCTGGCTGACGGACCAGCACGAGCACGTACACCTCGGGGCGGAGGGTGAGTAGCGGCACCGAGATGCCGGTATATCTGATCTCGACCGCCGGTGGCTCCCCCATGGGTCCGGGCTGGGTGGCGTTGAGCAGGTGCTGGATCGGCCAGATGCCGCCGAGCGGATCGCGGAGGTCCCGGCTGTCGTAGGCCAGGTCGTCGTACCCGAACAACTCCTCGGCGAACTCGCGGAGGAAGGCTCGTTTCACCGAGTACTCCGCGCGCTCACTGCCGTACCGGGAACTGGTCGGCGCGAGGATTCCGGAGGGAAAGACATGCTGGAAGCCCGGATGCGTCTTGACGTCCCCGGATCTCCGGCTCAACAACGCGCTGTACCCCTGCTTCTCCTTCACGATCATTACTGCCGCCACCGACAAGGCGGCCGCCCGGTGGGCCCCGTTGAAGAGCTCGCTTCCGCCAGCCCGTTCTCGCAGCCAGGCACGTCGCGGGAAGTCGCTTAACGACCACACGGCATTCGGCCGGCGACTCACGACGTTGATGAACTCGCGTTCAAGCATTTCGGAGGTCGCCACCGACTGAAAGTAGGTGCCGTAGCGAGCATGAATGCGAAACCTGCCGGGCCGGTGGCGCTCGATCTTGTCGAGCGCGAACGTCTCCGCGTTGAACCGCCGAACTTCGTCGCGCCGCCAGTAGGTGCGTCGGAATTCCGCCCTGCCGCGGTGGTCGAAACCACGACCTTCCGCGTCGTACCGACGCCTGTCAGGCCGGACGTGATCGGTGACGTTTCCAATCGCTGAGTCGAGGTCGCCTCTGAGCTCGGGTGCCGCGACCTCGGCCCAGATCGGGAAGGTGAAGCCGCCCAGCGACACCAACGGGGTTTCGGGGTACAGCCTCCGCAGCGTTCCTTCCCAACCGGCTGCGTCGAAGACCTTCCTTACGCGGTTGTCTGATATCGAGTACCGCCTGCTTTCCAACTCGGCCAGCGCCCGCAGCGGCCACGGGCCCGGCTGGTGAGGCACTGTACGCACCTGGAGCTCTTGGAGCGGCGCTTCACAAGTACAACCATCGGACCGGCGCCCCGCGGAATCTTCAGCGATCGTCATTGGAACCGCGGCCGACCCGTCGCGGTGAGAACGTGCCTCCACCGTCGCCACCACCAGAAGCAGCAACAGGAAGGCGCCCAGCACGACCAGCAGCCACCGCTCACCGGGCAGGTCGACGCGGTTGGTGACCAAATTGCCGGCCAGCCCGAGCAACGCGGACGCAAGTACGGCAACCACTGCCCGAGCCGCTCCGCGTGTGCGTCTGTCTCCCCGATCCATCCCAACCCCTGCAATCGCGGCCCCGGAAGTGATGGCAAGTGTCAGGGCCATCCGCACCCGTGTCTGAGAGCACCGGTTGCCCATCTGCGCGGCAGCGCCTGCCAGAGACTTTAGGGACTCGAGGTCCAGCTGACCTCCACCGGCCGGACAGCGTCGCGTCGGTCAGGAAACCCGGTTGCCTGACCCTTCGGGCCCACCGAAGAGGTCACCGAGCATGAGAGACTGCTCAGAGGGTTGCTGGTGAGATTCAAGTCCCAGCTTCCGGGATCCGTACCAACGCCGCCGCGACCGCACTTTAAGCCGGACGTCGATGCAGCGTGGCCCCTGCGAATGGCGCTGGCGGAGCCCAAGACGACAGCTGGCACCAGCCAGGCGCGAGGCAGCCACCCCTAATGGGAGGTGTCGGGTTGGCCGGGAGGCAGACTCGATGTCCGGTAGCCGCGGGCGAGTGAGCACTCCCACCCCTTGGACCGGTGAGTCCTAGGGTCAGACCGTGCCCTTGCTCGTGGTCGGGAGATGAACGGCTGATGGGATGTCGTGCCTGCCGGTTTGGCGTGAGCACTGGTCCATTAGGGCGCTGGTTCTCCTGGGGCTGCTGACGGGTTTTCGGCAGGACGGAGGCGGGTGTGCTGTTCGTCGGTGACGACTGGGCGGAAGATCATCACGATGTGGAGGT
>NZ_JAGPYL010000101.1:0-22613 GCF_018070095.1 Micromonospora sp. U56 | reverse complement strand
CAGCCGGGCCGGTTCGGCCTGCTGGACACCGACGGCGGCGCCGACTCCGCGCGGCTGCTCGCCGCCGTCGCCGCCGCCGAACCCGAGGAGGCGGTGCGCGCCGGCCGGGTCAGCGTGCCGCGGGTGGCCCGGCTGCGCCGCGCCGACGGCGCGCCCGGCTGGAAGCCGGACGGCACCGTTCTGGTCACCGGCGGCACCGGCGGGCTCGGCGCGCTGATCGCCCGGCACCTGGTGACCACCCACGGGGTACGCCGGCTCGTGCTCACCAGCCGGCGCGGCCCCGACGCGCCCGGCGCGGCGGCGCTGCGCGACGAGCTGCGCGCACTCGGCGCGATCGAGGTCACCGTCGCCGCCTGCGACGTCACCGACCGCGCCGCCGTCGCCGCCGTGCTCGCCGCCGTCCCCGCCGAGCACCCGCTCACCGCCGTGGTGCACGCCGCCGGCGTACCCGGCGCCGGCCTGGTCGCCGACCTCGACCCGGACGGGCTCGACCCGGTGCTGGCACCCAAGGTGGACGGCGCCTGGCACCTGCACGAGCTGACCCGGGATCTCCCGCTCGACGCGTTCGTGCTGCTCTCCTCCGCCGGTGGCCTGGTGCTGGCCGCCGGGCAGGGGCACTACGCCGCCGCGAACGTCTTCCTGGACGCCCTCGCCGCCCACCGGGCCACCGCCGGCCTGCCCGCCACCGCCGTCGCCTTCGGCCTCTGGGACCTCGGCGACGCCTCGGCCGACGACGTCGCCCTGGTGCGCCGGCTCGGCCTGCCGGCGCTCGACGTCGCCGACGGCCTCGCCCTGCTGGACGCCGCCGTGGCGACCGGCGAACCGCTGGTCGTGCCGCTGCGCGTCGACCCGGCCGCCGTGCGGGCCCGGGGCGAGGTGCCGACCCTGCTGCGGGGCCTGGTCACCGCCCACACCCGGCGCGCCGCCGCCGGTACGACCAGCGGCGGCGGCCCGGCCAGTGGCCTGGCCCAACGGCTCGCCGGGGTCACCGAGGCGGAACGGCACCGCGTCCTGGTCGAACTCCGCGCCCGGGTGGCAGCGGTGCTCGGGCACTCCGGCGTCGAGGCGGTCGCCCCCGACCGGGCGTTCAAGGACCTCGGCTTCGACTCGCTCGCCGCCGTCGAGCTGCGTAACGCCCTCAACGAGGCGACCGGTCTGCGGCTGCCCGCCACCCTGGTCTTCGACCACCCGACCGCCGAGGCCGCCGCGCGCTTCCTCGCCGACCGGCTGGTCGGGGCCACCCCCGCCGCCGCACCGGTGCTCGCCCCGACCGCCCCGGCCGCGCCCGACGACGACCCGATCGCCATCGTCGCGATCCACTGCCGCTACCCCGGCGAGGTGCGCTCCGCCGACGACCTGTGGCGGCTGCTGGTGGAGGAGCGCGACGCGATCTCCGAGTTCCCGGTCGACCGGGGCTGGGACGTCGACGCGGTCTACGACCCGCAGCCCGGCGCGGCCGGGAAGACGTACGTCAAGACCGGCGGGTTCCTGCACGACGCGGCCGAGTTCGACCCGGAGTTCTTCGGCATCATGCCGCGCGAGGCGCTCGCCATGGACCCGCAGCAGCGGCTGCTGCTCCAGGGCGCCTGGGAGGCGTTCGAGCGGGCCGGCATCGACCCCGCCTCGATGCGGGGCAGCCGCACCGGCGTCTACGTCGGCGTCATGTACACCGAGTACGGCAGCCGGGTGCAGCAGCACGTGCCCGAGGAGATCGCCGCGTACCTCAGCGGCGGCAGCGGCGCCAGCATCGCCTCCGGGCGGGTGGCGTACGCGCTGGGGCTGGAGGGGCCGGCGGTCACCATCGACACGGCCTGCTCCTCGTCGCTGGTGGCGCTGCACATCGCCTGCCAGGCGCTGCGCCAGGGCGAGGTGGAGATGGCGCTGGCCGGCGGCGTGACGGTGCTGCCCACGCCGGACGTCTTCGTCGACTTCAGCCGGCAGCGGGGCCTCGCCCCGGACGGCCGGTGCAAGGCGTACGCGAACGGCGCCGACGGCACCGGTTGGTCCGAGGGGATCGGGCTGCTGCTGGTGGAACGCCTCTCCGACGCCCGGCGCAGGGGCCATCCCGTGCTGGCCGTGGTGCGCGGGTCGGCGATCAACCAGGACGGCGCGTCCAACGGGCTGACCGCCCCGAACGGCCCCTCCCAGCAGCGGGTCATCGAGGCCGCCCTGGCCGCCGCCGCGCTCGCCCCGGCCGAGGTGGACCTGGTCGAGGGGCACGGCACCGGCACCGCGCTCGGCGACCCGATCGAGGCGCAGGCCCTGCTCGCCACGTACGGCCGGGACCGGGACCGTCCGCTGTGGCTCGGGTCGGTCAAGTCGAACCTCGGGCACACCCAGGCCGCCGCCGGCGTGGCCGGGGTGATCAAGGCGGTGCAGGCGATGCGGCACGGGTTGATGCCGGCGACGCTGCACGTCGACGCCCCGTCCGACGAGGTGGACTGGTCTTCCGGCGCGGTGGAGCTGCTGACCCGGCCGCGGGAGTGGCCGGCGCAGCCCCGCCCCCGCCGGGCGGCGGTCTCGTCGTTCGGGCTCAGCGGCACCAACGCGCACATGATCATCGAGGAGGCGCCGGCGGACCTGGTCGGTTCGGTCGAGTCGGCCGACGTGGCGGGCGGCGACGAGCCGACCGTGCCGGTGCGGCCGTGGGTGCTGTCGGGGCGTACCGACCGGGCGGTGCGGGCCCAGGCGGAGCGGCTGGCCGCCCACCTCGACGGCCGGGACGACCTGGCCGACCGGGACGTCGCCTGGTCCCTGGCCACCGGCCGGGCCGCCCTGGAGCACCGGGCCGTGGTGCTCGGCGCGGACCGGGACGAGCTGACCGGCCGCCTGGCCGCCCTGGCGGCCGGGGAGGTCGCCACCGGCGTGGTCACCGGCGTCGCGCGCTCCGGCGGCCGGACGGCGGTCGTCTTCACCGGTCAGGGCGCGCAGCGCTTGGGGATGGGTCGCTCGCTGCACGGGGTGTTCCCGGTGTTCGCCGCTGCCTTTGACGCGGTGGTGGCGGAGCTGGACGTGCATCTGGATCGGCCGTTGCGTGAGGTGGTCTGGGGTGATGACGAGGAGTTGATCCGGCGGACGGGTTTTGCGCAGGCGGGGTTGTTCGCGGTTGAGGTGGCGTTGTTCCGGCTGGTGGAGTCGTGGGGTGTGCGGCCGGATTTCGTGGCGGGGCATTCGATCGGTGAGTTGACTGCGGCCCACGTTGCCGGGGTGTTGTCGCTGGGGGAGGCGGCCCGGTTGGTGGCGGCTCGTGGGCGGTTGATGCAGGCGTTGCCCGAGGGCGGGGCGATGGTCGCGGTGCGGGCGTCGGAGGAGGAGGTGCGGGCGGCGCTGGCGGGTCCGGGTGTGGTGGTCGGATCCTTTGGAGCTGATGTCGTAAACGACTCAGACTCCACCGGCAACCGCAACGGAACCGAGGACGGCGTCGGCCAGGTCGCGGCCAACGGCATGGGCAGCGGCACGGGCACGGGCACGGGTAATGGTGGCGGTCTGGCGGCGGCTGGCAGTGTGGACATCGCGGCCGTCAACGGCCCCCGGTCCGTGGTGATCTCCGGCCCCGAATCCGCCGTGCTCACGGTCGCCGAGCACTTCACCAACCTGGGTCGCAAGACGACTCGGCTGCGGGTGAGTCACGCCTTCCACAGCCACCTGATGGATCCGATGCTCGACGAGTTCCGGGCCGTCGCCGCGGAGCTGACCTACGCCGAGCCGCAACTACCGGTCGTGTCCAACCTGACCGGCGCCCTGGCCGGCAGCGAACTGACGAACCCGGACTACTGGGTCCGCCACGTCCGCGAGGCCGTTCGCTTCGCCGACGGCATCACCGCGCTGCGCCAGGCGGGAGCGACCACGTTCCTGGAACTCGGCCCCGACGCCGCGCTCACCCCGATGATCGAGGGCGTCGTGACCGACACCGTCGTCGCGCCAGCCCAGCGCCGGGACCGGCCCGAGGTGACCCAGCTGCTCGACGCCCTGGCCCGGCTGCACGTCACCGGCACCCCGGTCCGCTGGACGGAGGTCCTCGACGGCGGCACCCGGGTCGACCTGCCCACGTACCCGTTCGAGCGGCGGCACCTGTGGTTGAACGCCCCGAAGACCCGAGCGGGCGACGCCGCCGGGCACGGCCAGCGCGACGCCGACCACCCGCTGCTCAGTGCCGTCATGGTGGCGCCGCAGGGCGGCGGCGTGGTGCTCACCGGCCGGCTCGCCCTCGACACCCACGCCTGGCTGGCCGACCACAACGTGATGGGCATGGGGCTGCTTCCCGGCACCGGCTTCGTCGAGCTGGCCCTGCGGGCCGCCGAGGAGGTCGGCTGCGACGTGGTCGAGGAACTGATCATCGAGCAGTTGATGCCGCTGCCCGACCACGGCGGCGCGGCCGTCCAGGTCGTGGTGGGGGAGCCGGACGCCGGCAACCGGCGGAGCATCGCCATCTGGTCCCGGTTCGACGACGCCCCGCCGGAGGTGGGCTGGACCCGGCACGTCACCGGCTGGCTCGCCACCGAGAACGCGCCGCCGGTGACCCCGGAGGAGTTCGGTGTCGGGGTGGGTCAGTGGCCGCCGGCCGATGCCCAGCCGGTCGACATCAGCGGCGTCTACGACTACCTGACCGCGCAGGGCTACCACTTCGGGCCGATGTTCCGCGGGCTGCGTGCCGTCTGGCTGCGCGGCCGGGACCTCTTCGTCGAGGTGGCGCTCCCCGACGAGGCCCGGCAGGACGCGGCCGCGTACCGGCTGCACCCGTCGCTGCTCGACGCCGCGCTCAGCGCCACCGACTTCCTCGGCGGGCGCAAGCCGCAGGACATCGGCGCCGGCCAGCTGCCGTTCTCCTGGACCGGGGTACGGCTGCACTCCGGCGGCCGCAGCCGCCTGCGGGTACGGATCAACTGGACCAACTCCGACGAGAGCGCCGGCTCCGAGGCGGTCCGCCTGGACCTGGCCGACACCACCGGCACCCCGGTCGCCACCGTCGAGTCGCTGGTGGTCCGGCCGGTCACCGCGGACCGGCTGGTGGCCGCCGGAGCGGCGATGACCGGCACCCGCCACCTCGACTCGGTGTTCCGGGTCGACTGGCCCCAACTGCCGCTGGGCGAGGCCGCCGAGGCCGTACCCGGGCGGTGGGCGGTGCTCGGCGGCGAGGTCGACCTCGGCCGCGCGGACGTGCCCGCGTACCCGGACCTGCCGGCGCTGGCCGCGGCGGCCGCGACGGACGGCGTACCCGATGTGGTGTTCCTGCCGGTCGAGCCGGCGGACGGCGAGGTGCCCGAGGCGGTCCGCGACGGCCTGGCCGGGGTGCTGGAGACCACCCGGGCCTGGCTCGCCGACGAGCGGTTCGCCGCCACCCGGCTGGTGGTGCTGACCTGGTTCGCGGCCGACGACGACAGCGGGCACCTCGACCTGACCGTCGCCCCCGTCTGGGGTCTGCTCCGCGCCGCGCAGGCCGAGAACCCGGACCGGCTGATGCTGGTCGACCTCGACTCCGACGAGGCCAGCCTGCGGATGCTGCCGGCCGTGGTCACGCTGCCCGAGCCGGAGGTCGCCGTGCGCGGCAACCAGGTGAAGGTGCCCCGGCTGGCCCCCGTCCCGGTGCCGACCGAGCTGCCCCCGTCGCCCTGGCGGCCCGACGGCACGGTGCTGGTCACCGGCGGCACCACCGGCCTCGGGGCGCTGGTCGCCCGGCACCTGGTCGGCACGCACGGCGTGCGGCATCTGGCGCTGGTCAGCCGGCGCGGCCCGGACACCCCGGGCGCGGCGCGGCTGCGCGACGAGCTGGCCGCGCTCGGTGCCGAGGTGACGGTCGCCGCCTGCGACGTCACCGACCCGAATGCCCTGGCGGCGCTGGTCGACGGGCTGCCGCAACCGCTGACGGCCGTGGTGCACGCCGCCGCCGTGCTCGACGACGCGCTGTTCACCTCGCTCACCCCGGATCGGCTCGCCGCGGTGCTGGCGCCCAAGGTGGACGCCGCCTGGGCGTTGCACGAGCTGACCGAGGAGCGGGAGCTGACCGCGTTCGTCCTGTTCTCCTCGGTGGCCGGCCTGCTCGACCCGGCCGGCCAGGGCAACTACGCGGCGGCGAACAGCTTCCTCGACGCGCTGGCCCGGCACCGCCGGTCGATGGGGCTGCCCGCCACCTCGCTGGTCTGGAACCTGTGGGGCGAGGGCGCCGGCCTGGCCGGCGGCACCGACCCCGGCGTCACCCGGCGGCTCGCCGCGATGGGCATGCCGGCGCTGTAACCGGCCGACGGGCTGGCCCTGCTCGACCAGGCGCTGCGGGTCGACGAGCCGGTGCTGGTGCCGCTGCGCCCCGACCCGACCGGCACCGAGATCCCGGCCAAGCTGCGCGACGTCGCCCGCGCCGCCGCCGGTCGCCGGCCCGCCCCGGCGGCCACCCCGGCCGCCACCGCCGAGGCGCCGGCGGCCCCGGTGGACGAGGGCAGCCTCGTCCAGCGCCTCGCCGCGCTGCCCGAGGAGGGCCGGCAGCGGATGCTGCTGGACCTGGTCCGCGGCCACGTCGCCGCCGTCCGGCACGCCGAACCGGGCGAGATCGACGTCCACCGGGGCTTCACCGAGCTCGGTCTGGACTCGCTGGCCGCGATCGAGCTGCGCAACCGGCTCAGCGCGGCGACCGGGCTGCGGCTCGCCGCCACGCTGATGTTCGACCACCCGACCCCGGCCGAGGTGGCTCGGCTGCTGCGCGAGGAACTGGCCGAGGAGGTGCCGGTCGTGCTGTCCGCCGACGCGCCCGCCGGGCCGGACGGCGCCGCCGCCGCGGACGAGGACGACGGCCGCCGCCGGCTGGCCACCATCGGACTGGACGCGCTGCGCGAGGCGGGCCTGCTCGACGCCCTGCTGCGGCTCACCGCGCCGGGCGTCGAACCCCCGCCCAGCGCGGCGCCCGCCGCCGCCGACCGCAGTGAGGAGATCCGGAACATGGCGGTGGACGACCTGGTCCGCGCGGCCCTCGGCGGCGCCGACCCGAACGGAGCGCAGCGGTGAGCGGCGTGGACACCGACCAGATCGTCGCGGCGCTGCGGACCTCGCTGCTGGAGAACGACCGGCTCCGGCAGGAGAACGCCCGGCTCGCCCAGGCCGCCGACGAACCGATCGCCATCGTCGGGATGGCCTGCCGGCTGCCCGGCGGCGTGGACTCCCCGGAGAGCTACTGGGAGCTGCTGGCCCGAGGCCGGGACGCGGTCACCCCGTTCCCCACCGACCGCGGCTGGGACACCGACGCCCTGTACGACCCGGAGCCCGGCCGCCCCGGCCGGACCGTCACCCGCGAGGGCGCGTTCCTGCACGACGCCGCCGACTTCGACGCCGACCTGTTCGGCATCTCCCCGCGCGAGGCGCGCGACATCGACCCACAGCAGCGGGTGATCCTGGAGACCGCCTGGGAGGCCCTGGAGCACGCGCGGATCGACCCGCTCTCGCTCAAGGAGAGCCGCACCGGCGTGTACTGCGGGGTGATGTACCACGACTACGACGGCGCGGACGGCGGTGGCAGCATCACCAGCGGCCGGATCTCCTACACCCTGGGCCTGCAGGGGCCGTCCGTTTCGCTGGACACCGCCTGCTCGTCGTCGCTGGTCGCGCTGAACCTGGCCGGGCACGCGCTGCGCGCCGGGGAGTGCACCCTCGCGCTGGCCGGTGGCATCACCGTGATGTCCACCCCGGAGACGTTCGTCTACTTCAGCGCTCAGCGCGGGCTCGCCCCGGACGGCCGGTGCAAGTCGTTCGCCGCCGCCGCCGACGGCACCGGCTGGGGGGAGGGCAGCGGCCTGCTGGTCCTGGAACGGCTCTCCGACGCCCGCCGCAACGGCCGGCGGATCCTCGCCGTGATCCGGGGCGCGGCGGTGAACTCCGACGGCGCGTCCAGCGGCATCACCGTGCCCAACGGGCCCGCCCAGCAGCGGGTCATCCGCCAGGCCCTCGACAGCGCCGGGCTGCGACCGGCCGACGTGGACGCGGTGGAGGCGCACGGCACCGGCACCCGGCTCGGCGACCCGATCGAGGCCCAGGCGCTGCTGGCCACGTACGGGCGGGACCGGGCGGGGGAGCCGCTCTGGCTGGGGTCGGTCAAGTCCAACCTCGGGCACACCCAGGCCGCCGCCGGGGTCGCCGGGGTGATCAAGATGGTGCTCGCCATGCGGCACGGGCTGCTCCCCGCCACGCTGCACGTCGACGCGCCCACCCCGCAGGTCGACTGGTCGGCCGGGCGGGTGGAGCTGCTGACCGAGGCCCGGCCCTGGCCGGAGACCGGCCGGCCGCGCCGGGCCGCCGTGTCCTCCTTCGGCATCAGCGGCACCAACGCACACGTGATCCTCGAAGAGGCGCCGGCCGAGGGCGGGGACGCCCCCGCGCCGGCGCCGGGCTGACGGGCGGGAGAGCGATGACATCGCGTACGGGCACCACGGCGGGCCGGGTCGACCCCGGCGCCTTCCGGCACGTCCTCGGACTCTTCTGCACCGGGGTCACCATCATCACCGCCGCCGGCGACGGGGTACGGCCGGTCGGCTTCACCTGCCAGTCGTTCGTCTCGCTCTCCCTCGACCCGCCGCTGGTCTCCTTCTCGGTGTCCCGCACCTCCCGCTCCTGGCCGCTGATCCGGGCCCGGGGCGCGTTCGGGGTGAACATCCTGACCGCCGAGCAGGAGGGGCTGTGCCGGACCTTCGCCAGCCGGGCCACCGACAAGTTCAGCGGGGTGGGCTGGACGCCCGGCCCGGTGACCGGCTCACCCCGGCTGCCCGGCTCGCTGGCCTGGGTGGAGTGCACCGTGGAGGCGGAGTACCCGGGCGGGGACCACGTCATCGCCGTCGGTCGGGTACGCGACCTGGAGGTGGTCGACGGCGACGCCGACCCGCTGCTGTTCTTCCTCGCCGGGTTCCGCCGTCCCGCCCCGGCCGTCCCGCCGGCCCCCGCCGTCCCGGGCACCCCCTAGGCCGCGCCGGCCGACCCCTGAACGGGCCCCGCCGGCCCCCTGATTACGGCCTCCGCCAGGCCGGATCCGGCGGCCGCGGCCCTAGCGTCATGGCCACCGGGCAGCTTCTCGTCACGCGGAGGAACGCATGCGCTTCGGCTTGACCTATCACCACCAACTTCCCCGGCCGTGGGCCGAGGACAGCGAGGAACGCCTGTTCCAGGAGGCGCTGGAGCAGATCGAGCTGGCCGACCGGCTCGGCTTCGACTACGCCTGGGGCACCGAACACCACTTCTTCGAGGAGTACTCGCACTCCTCGGCGCCGGAGGTCTTCCTCGCCGCCGCCGCGGCCCGGACCAAGAACATCCGGCTCGCGCACGGCATCATCCACATGCCGCCGGCGGTGAACCACCCGGTGCGGATCGCCGAGCGGCTGGCCATGCTGGACCTGATCTCCGGCGGCCGGGTGGACTTCGGCTCCGGCCAGGGCAGCTCCCAGCTGGAGGTGGGCGCCTTCGGCATCGAGCTGGCGGACAAGCAGGAGCAGTGGCACGAGGCGCTCGAGGTGGTCATCCGGATGATGACCGAGACCCCGTTCACCGGCCACAAGGGCAAGTGGGTCGACGTGCCCGTCCGCAACGTCATCCCCAAGCCGAAGCAGAAGCCGCACCCGCCGCTGTGGCGGGCCTGCACCCGCCGGGAGAGCATCCAGGAGGCGGCCCGCGAGGGCATGGGCGCGCTCGCCTTCTCCTTCGTCAACCCGGAGGAGGCCGAGGAGTGGGTCGAGGCCTACTACCGGACGCTGGAGTCGGACGACTGCGTCCCGATCGGCCAGGCGGTCAACGCCAACGTCGCCATGGTGCTGCCGTTCATGTGCCACGAGGACGAGGAGGTCGCCCTCGACCGCGGGCTGGAGGGCGCATACTTCTTCTCGTACGCCCTGATGCACTACTACATCACCGGTGAGCACCAGCCGGGCGTGACCGACATCTGGCAGGGCTTCCAGGACGCCCGGGAGAGCATGGGCTTCACCCGGGACGCGATCGTGCCGGACGAGAAGGACCTCCAGTCGGCCGAGTCGCAGGCGATGATGGACCAGGTCGGGCAGCTGCGCCGGGGCATCGGCACGCCGGCGCAGATCGCCGACATCATCCGCCGGTACGAGTCCGTCGGCGTCGACCAGATCATCTTCTCGGTGCAGATCGGCAAGAACAAGCACGAGCACATCATGGAATCGCTGGAGCTGTTCGCCCGCGAGGTGATGCCGGAGTTCGTCGACCGCCGGGAGGCCCGCGAGGCCGCCAAGCGGGACCGGCTCGACGTCGCCGTCAAGGCGGCCCTCGGCCGGGTCAAGCGGCAGGCCAGGGACGTCTCCGACTTCGTCATCGCCCCGGAGATGTCGCTCTACGGCGACGCCGACGACGACGACTGACCACCGCCGAGTCCCCGGCCGGGTCGACCCCCGGCCGGGCCGGCGGCGGCCGGGCCGTTCCTCCCGCGCCGGCCGCGCCGGCGCACCGACGCGAAGGATGCACGAGATGGCCGTACCCACGGACAACGGCGCCTGGATCCGCCGCTTCCACCCCGCCCCGGACGCCCCCACCCGGCTGGTCTGCTTCGCCCACGCCGGTGGCTCCGCGTCGTACTTCTATCCGGTGTCCCAGGCCCTGAGCCCCGGCCTGGACGTCCTGGCCGTGCAGTACCCGGGCCGCCAGGACCGCCGCGCCGAGCCGGCCTTCGAGGACGTGCCCCGGCTGGTCGACGCCCTCGTCGACGAGGTGGCCGTCTGGGCCGACCGGCCGCTGGCGCTGTTCGGGCACAGCCTGGGCGCGACCGTGGCGTTCGAGGTGGCCCGACGGCTGCAGGCGCGCGGGACCGAGGTGTCCGCGCTGTTCGCCTCCGGCCGGCGGGCGCCGTCGCGGCACCGCCCCGCCTGGGTGCACGAGGGCGACGACGAGGCGCTGATCAGCGAGATGCTGAAGCTGGAGGGCACCGACGCCCAGATGCTCACCGACCCCGAACTGGTCCGGATGATCCTGCCGGCGCTGCGCGCCGACTACAAGGCCGCCGAGACCTACCGCTACCAGCCGGGTCCGCCGCTGACCTGCCCCGTGTACGCGCTGACCGGTGACGCCGACCCGCAGGTCGACGTGCCGGACGCGGAGAGCTGGCGGGAGCACACCACCGGCCCGTTCGCGCTGCATGTCTTCTCCGGCGGGCACTTCTACCTCAACCAGCACGCCCCCCAGGTCATGGCCCTGATCCGCCGGCACGCCGCGGACGGGATGGTGGCCGGCCACGCCCGCGCCTGACCGGGCCGGGGCGGGCCGGGTGCCGGGCCCGGCCGGCTGGGCCCCAGGATCGCTACCGACCTGATGTCGTGGCCGGCTCGGGCCGGCGCAGGCGGAACACGTGCGCGGGCACTGTCGAGCCGATGACGTGGCCGGCTCGGGCCGGCGCAGGCGGAACACGTGCGCGGGCGCTGTCGAGCTGATGACGTGGACGACTCGCGGCCCTCGCCGGCGGGCAGCGCCGTCGCCCCGCGAGCCGGCGTCGCGGGCGGGAGGGCGCGGGTCACCGACGGATCAACGGGTGGGCTGAGTCGTTCACGACATCAGGTCCGTAGCGACCGGAACAGGGTGTGCGTCGCTCGGCGGGGCGGGCCGTCCGGGCGGAGGGTCAGTACCCTTCGCCGCCCGCGCTTCTCGCCGCGGCGCGCTGCTCGAGCAGGGCGCCCACCCCGTCGAGGATGCGCTCCAGGCCGAAGACGAACTCGTCGTCCGGGCCGGCCGGGGTGTCCAGCACGCCGGCGTCGATCACCGCGTTGAACGCCGGGAAGCGGTCCGGCCCGGCGAGCTTGCGGACGAGCTGGCCGTAGGAGGACATCGCGGCCAGCTCGTCGGGGGCCTTGGCCATGAACGAGGCCTGCACGTCGGCGGAGACGGTGGCGTCGTTGCGGCAGAAACCGCTCAGCAACATGATCACCGACAGCTTCTCGCCCTCGCCCAGCGCGGTGCCGCCCAGGCACTCCAGCCCCCGCTCCAGCCAGATGATCTGGTTGGGGGTGACCGGCGGGCCGAGGGTCGGGATGTGCAGCGCCCAGGTGTGCTTGCGCAGGATCGCGTGCTGCTCCCAGGTCCACCGGGCCAGCCCGGCGCGCCAGCCCTCGTCCGGCGAGTCGGGCCCGGACGGCGGCGTCTGGTAGATCGCGTCCATCATCAGCTGGAGCAGCTCGTCCTTGGCCGACAGGTAGCGGTACAGCGACATGGTCGAGGCGCCGAGATCCGACGCGACCCGGCTCATCGACACCGCCGACAGACCCTCCGACGCGGCGATGGCGACCGCCGCGTCGACGATGCGCGGAAGGCTCAGCGCGCGCTTGGGACCCTTGTTCGGTCGGTCCCGCAAACCCCAGGCGTCCCCGATGTATCCCGGCAGCCCCGGATCAATGCTTCCGCCCATCGACTCCACTTTCCCTCTGAAGACGCCCGGCCGCGGTCATCCGCCCTTCGCCGCTGCCCGTCGCTGCGGTTCAGGGTATGCCGCCGCCCGAACGATGTCTGCACGGGATTGGGAACCGGACCGTCGGTGCCGTGACAGTAACCGTTCCGCCCCGTCCCGTGGTGCCGGCATAGGGGGCTCATCGCCGACCTTAGGGGGTGCGGAACCTGTCCGCCGTGCCGGCGCGCTGCTTGAATCGATCCGATCGATTCCCCGCCGCCCCCTGAAGAGAGAGGCGTCGCAGCGATGACCGAAACAGCCGATGCCGTGACCACCGGTACCGAGCGCCCGGATTTTCCGCTGGACCGGCGCCGGTGCCCGCTCGCCGTTCCGCAGGAATACGAGCGGATGCGTGAGGAGAATCCACTCGCTCCGGTGACCAACCGGATGACCGGTAAACCCGTCTGGGCATTGACCCGCTATCGGGACGTGCGCCAGGTCCTGGGTGACCCGTCGATGAGTTCGAATGCGCGTAACCCCGCCTACCCGGCGCAGTTCCACGTGCCGGAGGAGATGCTGCCGTACATCGCCTTCCCGTTCCCGGCGATGGACCCGCCGGAGCACACCGTCCGCCGGCGAATGGTGATCCCCGAATTCACCGCCGCGCGAATCAACAAGCTCCGCCCGCGGATGCAGCAGATCGTCGACACGCAGATCGACCAGATGCTGGCCAAGGGCGGCCCGCTGGACCTGATGGCCGAGCTGGCGCTGCCCGTGCCGGCGCTGCTGTTCTGCGAGATGCTCGGCGTCGACCCGGTGCACATCGGCTATTTCCGCCGCTACGCCGAGACCACCACCGGCCGGGACTCGACGCAGGAGGCGGTGGCCGGCGCGATCGCCGAGATGGACGAGTTCCTCGACGAGCTGATCACCGAGAAGACCAAGAACCCGGGCGACGACCTGCTCAGCCGGATCGCGGCCCGGCTGCCCGACGAGCCCACCCTCGAACACGAGGACCTGGTCGCCATCGCCCGGGTGCTGGTGATCGCCGGCTCCGACACCACCGCCAACGTCGTCTCCCTCGGCACGGTGGTGCTGCTGGAGCACCCGGAGCAGCTCGCCGAGCTCAGGGCGGACCCGTCGCTGTGGCCGGGTGCGGTCGAGGAACTGCTGCGCTTCCTCAGCATCCTCGACTCGGCCACCGTGCGGGTGGCCACCCACGACGTCGAGGTCAGCGGCGGCAACATCCGCAAGGGCGAGGGGGTGCTCGCCCTCAACGGTGCGGCGAACTGGGACCCGGAGCGTTTCCCGGAACCGGAGAAGTTCGACATCCACCGCAACGCCGAAGGACACCTGGCGTTCAGTTACGGCAACCACATGTGCCCCGGGGCGAACCTGGCCCGGATGCAGCTGGAAACGGTCTTCCGTACGCTCTTCGAGCGCATTCCGGAACTGCGCCTGGCCGCCGACATCGACAAACTGTCGTACATGTTCGACGCGCACGCGTACGGGTTGCACGAACTGCCCGTCACCTGGTGAGCGACGGGTCGCCGACAATGCGTGTCGAGGTCGACCGGGAAACCTGCGTCGGTTCCGGCAACTGCGTGTACTTCGCGCCCACCGTGTTCGACCAGGACGACCGCGACGGTCTCGTGGTCGTCCTGGTGGAATCGCCGGAACCGGCGCTGCGCGCGGCGACCCGTACGGCCGCGCTGAACTGTCCGGTCGGCGCCATCTCGGTCGATCGGACCAATTCCGGCAGCCCGCCGGTCCGGCCCGCCCCCTAGGGGCGCGCTCGGGCCGGCGGAAGCCGTTGAGGGGTTGCCCCGGAATTAGGGGGTCGCCGCTATGGAACCGCACTCCCGCGAGTCGCTTGAATTGTGCCGACTCGATCCAGACGACGGTTCGGAGCAGAAAAAAATGATCAAGCTTCCGGAGTCGGACGGCACCCTGACCGTCTACCACCCGACCCAGGCGCCGCGCGTGGTGCAGCCCGCCGACCCCTCCCCGTTCCGGACCCGATCCGTGCTGGCCACCGCGCACGTGCTGGGTGACCCGCTGGCCGACAACGAGCCCTTCGGGCCGCCCGGGGGCGACCCGCCGCCGCAGTCGCTGGACTGGGAGGCGACCCTGGCCTTCCGCCGGCACCTGTGGTCGTACGGCTTCACGCTCTGCGAGGGGATGGACACCGCGCACCGCGGCATGGGGCTGGACTGGCCCCGTGCCGCCGAGCTGATCCGCCGCTGCGGCGCCGAGGCGAAGGCGGTCGGCGGTCGGATGGCCGCGGCCGTCCTCACCGACCAGCTGGAGCCGTTCGCCCCGGTCACCCTCGCCGAGGTCCAGGCCGCGTACGAGGAGCAGTTGGCCGTGGTCGAGGAGGCCGGCGCGCAGCCGGTGATCATGTGCAGCCCGCACCTGAACGTCGCCGTCCGCGGCCCCGAGGACTTCGCCACCGTGTACGGCAACCTGCTGCGCCAGTCGAGCCAGCCGGCGATCGTGCACTGGATCACCTCGGAGTGGGACCCGCGCAACTCGGAGTACTTCGGCTACGAGGAGCCCGACGACGCGTACGACGCGCTGATCGCGATCGTCCGCGACAATCTGGACAAGGTCGACGGCGTCAAGATCGGACCGGCGTCGCTGGCCCGCCAGGTCGAGTGGCGCAAGCGGCTGCCCGAGGGCGTGAAGTTCTACACCAGCGACACCACCGAGTACCCGGAGATGTTCGTCGGCGACGGGTCCGGGCACAGCCACCCGCTCACCCCGGTCATCGACGCGGTCGTGCCGATCGCCGCCGAGGCCTTCCGGGCGCTGGACGCCGGCGACGACAGCCGGGCCCGGGGGCTGCTGGAGGAGACCCTGCCGCTCAACCGGCACCTGTTCAGCGGCGAGGGCCGGAGCATCTTCTTCTTCAAGACCGGAGTGGTCTTCCTGGGCTGGCTGGCCGGGCACCACGACCACTTCCGGATGGTCTGGGGCGAGCAGTCGGCCCGCTCGGTGCCGCACCTGGCCGCCGCGTACCGGCTGGCCGACAGCCTCGGCGCGCTGCCGGACCCGGAGCTGGCCGAGCGGCGGATGAAGCTCTTCCTCGCCACGTCGGGGATCGAGCAGTGAGCCGGGCCGTCGTCCTCGGCGGCGGCCTCGCCGGGATGCTCGCCGCCGCCGCGCTGGCCCGCGCCGTCGACGAGGTCACCGTCGTCGAACGGGACCAGCTCCCCACCGAGCCGCAGCCGCGCAAGGGGCTGCCGCAGGGCCACCACAGCCACATCCTCATGCGCGGTGGCGTCGAGGCCCTCGACCAGCTGCTGCCCGGCGTCACCGACCGGCTGTACGCCGCCGGCGCCAAGCGCCGGGGGCTGCCCTCCGGCGCGCTGGCTCGCGGCCCCGAGGGCTGGATGGAACGGCTGGACACCGACGCGTACCTGCTGCTGTGCAGCCGGGAACTGCTCGACCACGTGGTCCGCGAGCAGGTGCTGCGCGAGGAGCGGATCGGCGTCCGGGAGGGCACCCGGGTCACCGGGCTGGTCGGCGACGCCGACCGGGTCACCGGCGTGCGGGTCGAGCAGGGCGGCGCGGAGCGCACCCTCGACGCCGACCTGGTGGTCGACGCCACCGGCCGGGCCACCAGCGCCCCGAAGTGGCTGGTCGACCTGGGCCTGCCGCAGGTCCGCGAGGACGTGGTGGACGCCGGCATCGTCTACGTCAGCCGCTGGTTCACCGCGCCGCCCGGCACCCGCGACGACTTCCCCGGCGTGATGATCCAGATGCAGGCGGGCACCGGCCGCCCCGGCCAGGGCGCCGGGCTGCTGCCGATGGAGAACGGCCGCTGGATCCTCAGCCTCTTCGGCAGCCGGGGCGGCGAGCCCCCCACCGACGAGGAGGGCTTCGCGCAGTTCGCCCGGGACCGGCACCACCCGATCATCGCCGACCTGATCGCCCAGGCCCGCCCGGCCGGGCCGATCCGCGCCTACCGGAGCATCCCGGACCAGCGGCGGCGCTTCGAGAAGCTGCCCGTGCCGGAGGGCTTCCTGGTGATCGGCGACGCCGCCCAGGCGCTGAACCCGGTGCACGGCACCGGCATGTCGGTCGCCGCGCAGTGCGCGCTGGCGCTGCGGACCGAGTTGGACGTGCGGGGCCTGCGCCCCGGCTTCTCCCGCAACGTGCAGGCCGCGATCGCGAAGATCAACCAGGGCGCCTGGCAGATCGCCGTCAACACCGACCAGGGGCTGCCGCACGTGCGGGCCAACGTGCCGCTGCGCGGCGGCGCGTTCGCCAACAAGATGGCCGCCCGGGTCGCCCGGACCGGCTGCGGCAACCGCATGGTCATCAACACCGTGTTCAACGTGGCGTCGCTCTGCGCGCCGATGACCCGGATGATGACGCCCGCCTTCCTCTGGGCGGTGCTGCGCGGCCCCCGTACGCCGGCGCTGACCGCCGAGCAGGCCATCGCGCAGTTCCCCGAGTTCGGCGACCTCGTCAAGGTCGACGCGGCGCCCCGGTCCACGGCCAGCCCGGCCTGACCCATGCACGACCCGCAGACGGCTCACCTCGCGATCGGAACAGGCGGTGGTACCCGGTGAACCAGGAGATGCCGTCGCGGGACGGCGCGGTGCTGCCCTGGGTGCTCTCCGGGCGCGGCGCCGACGCGCTGCGCGGGCAGGCGGCCCGGCTGTCGGCGTACCTGGAACAGGCCGCCGACCCGCGGGCGGCGGACGTCGGTCACTCGCTGCTGGCCACCCGGGCCCGGCTCGGCCACCGCGCCGTGCTGCTCGGCGCGGACCGCGCCGAGCTGCTGACCGGGGTACGCGCGCTGGCCGACGCCGCTGACGCCCCCGGCGTGGTGACCGGCACGGTCCTGCCCGACGCCCGGGCGGTCTTCGTCTTCCCCGGCCAGGGTTCCCAGTGGCCCGGGATGGCCCGGGCGCTGCTCGACGAGGCGCCGGCCTTCGCCGCCAGGCTCACCGAGTGCGCCACCGCGCTCGAGCCGTACGTCGAGTGGCGGCTGCTGGACGTGCTGCGCGACCCCGACTCCCCGCTCTGGGACTCCGTCGACGTGGTGCAGCCGATGCTCTGGGCGGTCATGGTGTCGCTGGCCCACCTCTGGCAGGAACACGGGGTCCGGCCCGCCGCGGTGGTCGGCCACTCCCAGGGCGAGATCGCCGCCGCCTGCGTCGCCGGCGCGCTCACCCTGGACGACGGCGCCCGGGTCGTCGCCCTGCGCAGCCGGCTCATCGGCGCGGAACTCGCCGGCCTCGGCGGGATGATGTCCGTGCTGCTGCCCCGCGACGCCGTCGAGGCCCGGCTGGAGCGGTGGGCCGGCCGGCTCCAGCTCGCCGTCGTCAACGGTCCGTCGTCCATGGTGGTCTGCGGGGAGATCGCCGCCCTCGACGAGTGCCACGCCGAGCTGACCGCCGACGGCGTGCAGGTCCGCCGGATCGCCGTCGACTACGCCTCGCACTCGCACTACGTCGAGGGCATCCGGGAGAAGCTGATCGAGGCGCTCGCCCCGGTCAGCCCGCGTACCGCCGGGGTGGCCTTCTACTCCACCGTCACCGGGGGGCCGCTGGACACCGCCACGGTGACCGCCGACTACTGGTACCGCAACCTGCGCCAGACGGTCCGCTTCTCCGAGGCCGTCCGGGCGCTGCTCGCCGACGGGCACCGCGTGTTCGTGGAGTCCAGCGCCCACCCGGTGCTCACCTCCGCCGTGCAGGACACCGCCGAGGCGGCCGGCGTCACCGCCGTACCGATCGGGTCGCTGCGCCGCGAGGACGGCGGGCTGCGCCGCTTCGCCACCTCGCTCGCCGAGGCGTACGTGCACGGCGCGCCGGTGGACTGGGCCGGCTTCCTCGCCGGCGGCCGGGTCGTAGACCTGCCCACCTACGCCTTCCAGCGGCGGCGCTACTGGAAGAACCCGACCGGGCGCACCACCGGCGCCGGCGCCCCGGGCCACCCGCTGCTGACCGGGCTGGTCCGGCCCGCCGACGGCGACGGGCTGCTGCTCACCGGCCGGCTCTCCGTGACCCGGCAACCCTGGCTCGCCGATCACGAGGTCCACGGCCGGCCGGTGCTCCCCGGCGCCGCCCTGGTGGAGCTGGCACTGCACGCCGGCGAGCAGGTCGACCTGCCAGGAGTGGCGGAGCTGACCCTCGGCGCGCCGCTGGTGCTGCCCGAGCGCGGCGCCGTCGCGCTCCAGGTCGTCGTCGGCGCCCCCGACGCCGACGGCGCGCGCCCGGTCAGCGTCCACTCCCGCCCCGAGGACTCCGACCGGCCGTGGACCCGGCACGCCGAGGGGCTGCTGGCGCCCGCCGGCCCGGCCCCCGCCGCCGGACCGGCCGACTGGCCACCGCGCGACGCCGCCGCCGTCGACATCCGCGACGGGTACGCCCGGCTGACCGGGCGGGGCTACGGCTACGGCCCGGCGTTCCAGGGCCTGACCGGGCTCTGGCGGCACGGCGACGACCTCTTCGCCGAGGTGACCCTGCCGGAGGCGGCCCAGCCGGACGCCGACCGGTTCGGGGTGCACCCGGCGCTGCTCGACGCCTGCCTGCATGCCGGCGTGATCTCCGACGCGGGCGGGGACACCCTGCTGCCGTTCGCCTGGACCGACGTCACCCTGCACGCCGTCGGGGCCACCGCGCTGCGGGTACGGGTGCGGCGCCTCGGGCCCGACCGGGCCACGATCGAGGCGGTCGACCCGGCCGGCGCACCGGTGATCTCGGTCGGCGCGCTGGTGGCCCGCCCGGTCGCCGCCGAGCAGCTGGCCGCCGCCGGCGGTGCCCCGGCCGTGGAGCCGCTGCGCCTGGACCGCCGACCGGTCGACCTGGCGGCGGGCGTCGGCTCGTTCGACGGCTGGGCGGTGCTCGGCGCGGACCCGCCCATCGGCGCGCCCGCCACCAACCACCCCGACCTGGCCGCGCTCCGGGCCGACCTGGACGCCGGTGCCGCCGTACCCGAGGTGGCGCTCTGGCCCGTCACCGCCGGCGCCGGCGACGTGGTCGACGGCGCGCACGCGGCGGCCCGGCGGGCACTGCGGGTCGTCCAGGAGTGGCTGGCCGACGAGCGGCTGGCCGGCGCGACGCTGGTGGCGCTCCTGCCCGACGCCGACGACGATCTGCACACCGCGCCGGTGCGGGGCGTGCTCCGGGCCGCCGCGGCCGAGCACCCGGGGCGCTTCCTGCTGGTCGACGCCGACGACGATCCGGCCACCCTGGCGGCGCTGCCGGCCGTGCTGCGCCTCGGCGAGCCCGAGGTGACGCTGCGGGCCGGCGCGGCGGCCGTACCCCGGCTGGTGCGCGCCCCCGCGAACGGCGACGCCCCGCCGGCGCTGGCGCCCGCCGGCACCGTCCTGGTCACCGGCGGCACCGGCGGCCTCGGCGCCCAGGTGGCCCGCCACCTGGCCGCCGTCCACGGCGTGCGGCACCTGCTGCTGCCCAGCCGTCGCGGCCCGGACGCCCCCGGCGTCGACGCGCTGCGCGCCGAGCTGACCGACCTCGGCGCGCGGGTCACCGTCGCCGCCTGCGACGCCGCCGACCCGGTGGCGCTGCGCGCCCTGCTCGACGCCGTGGACGCCGCGCACCCGCTGACCGGGGTGGTGCACGCCGCCGGGGTGCTCGACGACGGCCTCGTGCAGTCGCTGACGCCCGAGCGGATGGCCGCCGTGCTGGCGCCGAAGGTCGACGCCGCCTGGCACCTGCACGAGTTGACCCGCGACGCCGGCCTGGCGCTGTTCTGCCTCTTCTCCTCCGCCGCCGGGGTGCTCGCCCCGGCCGGGCAGGCCAACTACGCCGCCGCGAACCTCTTCCTGGACGCCCTCGCCGCCCACCGCCGCAGCCGGGGCCTGCCCGCCCACTCCCTGGGCTGGGGGCTCTGGGCCGGCGGCACCGGGATGACCGGCCACCTCGACGAGACGGCGCTGCGCCGGCTGCGCCAGCAGGGCTTCGACGCCCTCTCCGAGGCCGACGGGCTGGCCCTGTTCGACGCCGCGCTGGCCGGCGACGTCACCGCGCCGGTGCTGCTCCGGCTGGACCCGGCCGGCCTGCGCGCCCAGGCCACCTCGGGGGCGCTGCCGGCCGTGCTGCGCGACCTCGTCCGGGTGCCCCGCCGCCAGGCCCACCGGGGCACCGGCGCCGCCTCGCTGGCCGACCGGCTGCGGCGGCTGCCCGAGGAGGACCGCCGCCGCGCCCTGCTGGACCTGGTCCGCGCCGAGGTCGCCGGGGTCCTCGGCCACGCCACCCCGGACGCCGTGGACGCCGGCCGCGCCCTGAAGGAACTCGGCTTCGACTCGCTCACGGCGGTGGAGCTGCGCAACCGGCTCAACGTGGCGACCGGCCTGCGGCTGCCCGCCACGCTGGTCTTCGACCACCCGACCGTCTCGGCGGTCGCCCCCCACCTCGCCGCGACGCTGCTCGGCGCGGCCCACCCGGCAGCCCCGGTCGCGGCGGCGCCGGCCGCCGCCGACGAGCCGATCGCGATCGTCGCGATGGGCTGCCGCTTCCCCGGCGGGGTCGGCTCCCCGGAACAGCTGTGGCGGCTGGTCGCCGACGGGGTGGACGCCATCTCCGGGTTCCCCACGGACCGGGGCTGGGACACCGACGGCCTGTACCACCCCGAGCCGGGCCTGGCCGGGCGTACGTACACCCGGTCGGGCGGGTTCCTGGCCGACGCGGGGGAGTTCGACGCCGACTTCTTCGGGATCAGCCCGAACGAGGCCGTGGCGATGGACCCGCAGCAGCGGCTGCTGCTGGAGTGCGCCTGGGAGACCCTGGAACGCGCCGGCATCGACCCGGCCACGCTGCGCGGCAGCGACACCGGCGTCTTCGCCGGCCTGATGTACCACGACTACGCCGGCAGCACCGCCACCGGCTCCATCGCCTCCGGCCGGGTCGCGTACGCGCTCGGACTGGAGGGGCCGGCGGTCACCGTCGACACCGCCTGCTCGTCGTCGCTGGTGGCGCTGCACTGGGCGGTCCGCGCGCTGCGCGCCGGGGAGTGCTCGCTGGCCATCGCGGGTGGGGCGACCGTGATGGCCACCCCCGAGGTGATCCTCGAGTTCAGCCGGCAGCGCGGGCTCTCCCCGGACGGCCGATGCCGCTCCTTCGGCGCGGGCGCCGACGGCACCGGCTTCTCCGAGGGGGTCGGCCTGCTGCTGGTCGAACGGCTCTCCGACGCCCGCCGCAACGGGCACCCGGTCCTGGCGGTGGTGCGGGGCTCGGCCGTCAACCAGGACGGCGCGTCGAACGGGCTGACCGCGCCGAACGGCCCGTCGCAGCAGCGGGTGATCCGGGCCGCCCTGGCGTCGGCCGGTGTGCCGGCCGCCGAGGTGGACGTGGTCGAGGCCCACGGCACGGGTACGACCCTGGGTGACCCGATCGAGGCGCAGGCGCTGCTGGCCACCTACGGTCAGGACCGGCCGGCGGACCGTCCGCTGTGGTTGGGGTCGATCAAGTCGAACCTGGGGCACACCCAGGCCGCCGCGGGCGTGGCCGGCGTGATCAAGATGGTCCTGGCGATGCGGCACGGGGTGCTCCCCCGCACGCTGCACGCCGAGGAGTCCTCGCCGCAGGTGGACTGGTCGGCCGGCGCGGTGGAACTGTTGACCGAGGCGCGCGAGTGGCCGGTCGACGGCCGCCCCCGCCGGGCCGGGGTGTCGTCGTTCGGCATCAGCGGCACCAACGCCCACGTCATCATCGAGCAGGCCCCGGAAGACGCGTCGACCGGCGCGTCCGGCCCCGGCGCGGGCTCCGGGGCGACCGGTGCGCTGCCGTGGCCGGTGTCCGCGAGGTCGGTACCGGCGCTGCGGGCCCTCGCCGGTCGGCTGGCGGAGGTCGCCGGGTCGATCGACCTGGCGGACGCGGCTGCGGCGGCCCGGACCCTGGCGACCGGCCGGGCGCTGCACCCCCACCGGGCCGTGGTGCTCGGCGCGGACCCGGCGGAACTGTCCGTCGGCCTGACCGCCCTGGCGGCCGGCGAGACCGCGCCCAACACGGTGACCGGCACGCCCCGGGGCGGTCGGTTGGCGCTGCTGTTCACCGGTCAGGGCGCTCAGCGGCTTGGCATGGGTCGCTCGCTGCATGCGGTCTTCCCGGTGTTCGCGGCGGCCTTTGACGCGGTGGTGGCGGAGCTGGACGTGCATCTGGATCGGCCGTTGCGTGAGGTGGTCTGGGGTGATGACGAGGAGTTGATCCGGCTCACTGGTTACGCCCAGGCGGGGTTGTTCGCGGTCGAGGTGGCGTTGTTCCGGCTGGTGGAGTCGTGG
>NZ_JAGPYL010000100.1:0-22870 GCF_018070095.1 Micromonospora sp. U56 | reverse complement strand
CACGACATCCCATCAGCCGTTCATCTCCCGACCACGGGCAAGGGCACGGTCTGACCCTAGGACTCACCGGTCCAAGGGGTGGAAGTGCTCACTCGCCCGCGGCTACCGGACATCGAGTCTGCCTCCCAGCCGACCCGACACCTCCCATTAGGGGTTGTCAGCTGCTGCTGGCTGAGTATGCATTGGTATGCGTTGGTGAGCTTCAACGAGTGGTTTGCGGCGTGGGTGGTGGATCGTAACGGGGTGTGGATCAGGTGGCAGCGTCTGTGCGGTAAGAAGTGTGACGGTGGGGGCTGCCGGTTGCTGTCGTACCGGGTGGTTATCGTGCCGGGCGTGGAACAGCGACAGCGGCCGATCGTCGTTCAGGCGTACCGGTTCGCGTTGGACCTGACCCCGGCGCAGGAGCGGGCGGTGCTTGGTCACGCTGGCGCTGCCCGCATGGCGTACAACTGGGCGCTGGCCCGGGTGAAGGCGGTGATGGGTCAGCGGGCCGCCGAACGCACCTACGGTGTGCCGGGCGAGCAGCTCACCCCCACGATCGGTTGGTCTCTGCCGGCGTTGCGCCGGGCGTGGAACGCGGCGAAGGATGAGGTGGCGCCGTGGTGGCGGGATTACTCGAAGGAGGCCTACAACACCGGCCTGGACGCCCTCGCGAGGGGGTTGAACAACTGGGCTGACTCCCGTTCGGGTCGGCGGGCCGGCCGGCGGGTTGGTTTCCCCCGGTTCAAGTCGCGTCGCCGGTGCACGCCGTCGGTGCGGTTCACCACCGGCGCCATCCGGGTGGAGGCGGATCGTCAGCATGTGGTGTTGCCGCGGTTGGGCCGGTTGAAGTTGCACGAGTCGGCCCGGAAACTCGCCCGCCGGTTGGAGGCGGGCACCGCTCGGATCCTGTCGGCGACGGTGCGCCGTGACGGCCGGCGGTGGTATGTGTCGTTCGCCTGCGAGGTCCAGCGCGCCGAACGCACCCCCGCCCGTCCGTGTGCGACGGTCGGCGTGGACCTTGGGGTGACGCATTTGGCGGTGCTGTCCACCGGCGGTCTGGTGCCGAACCCGCGTCATCTTGATGCCGCCTTGCGGAAGCTACGCCGGCTCAGCCGTGGGCTGTCCCGCAAGACCGGCCCCGACCGGCGCACCCGCCGGGATGCCTCGAAGCGGTGGGAGCGGACGCGCGGCCAACTCAGCCGGGTCCACGGGCGGGTGGCGAACCTGCGTCGCGACGGCCTGCACAAGCTCACCACCCGCCTCGCCACCACCTACGGCACCGTTGTGGTGGAAGACCTCAACGTCGCCGGCATGCTGCGCAACCGCAGGCTGGCGCGGCGGATCGCCGACGCCGGTTTCGCCGAGATCCGCCGGCAACTGGACTACAAGACGCTGTGGTACGGCGGTCGCCTGGTGGTGGCGGACCGCTGGTATCCCTCGTCGAAGACGTGTTCGGGCTGCGGCGCGGTGAGAACCAAGCTGGCCCTGTCCGAACGCACCTACACCTGCACCACCTGTGGCCTGGTCCTGGACCGGGACGTCAACGCCGCACGGAACCTGGCCGCCCTGGCGGCCACCGTCGCCGGGAGTGGCCCGGAGACGCTAAACGGACGTGGAGCCGACCGTAAGACCCCGCCCGCGGGGCTGGTGGCTGCGAAGCGTCTACCCGGCACCGCCACAGCGGGCAAGACCGGGACCGTCCCATCGCAAGGTAGGACATCCACTCAGGTGCTTACTTCTGCATCATGAGAGGAAACGGTGGACCGACCAGAGCAGGCGGCGCCAGCGGGGGCGGGCGGCGCGCAGGGCCGCCACGTACTGCTCGGCGAGTGCCGACGCGCGGTCGGCGTGGGCCGGGGTGGCGCTACCGGGGGCGAAGGCGACCTGGTTGAGCAGGACGGCCAGCTCGTCCACGTCAGGTCCGTCCACCATGGCCGGTGCGGTGGCGACGGCCGGGCCGTACCCGGCGCATCCGGCGTGGTCGGTCTCGCCGGTCGGGTCGGCGGTGGCAGGAGCGGTCGGGGGAGCGGTCCGGTCGGCGGTCGTCGTGGCGCGGGCGTCGGCGAGAGCTCGTCGGGCGTGCCGGGCTACCTCCGTGGCGGCCAGGTCGCCGCCGACGGGCCGGCCCGCCAGGCGCAGCGCGTCGGTGACCTCCCGCCAGGCCCCGGCGATCCGCTCGCCGGGGTCACCCCGTTCGCGGCGGGCCCGCGCCTGCGCCCGGCGCATCCCGGCCAGCGTGGCCAGCGCCGCCCCGATGAGCAGCAGCAGGCCGGCGACCGCCACGGTGACCAGCACCGGCGTCGGCAGACCCCGGTCACCGGCGGGACGGTCCGCGGCGGCCACGGCCGGCGGGGTCGCCGTCGGCTCCACGGTCGGCTCGGGCACCTCCGACGGGGGCGGGTCGTCCGGCGTCGGCCGGAAGTCCTCCTCCACCGGGCGGGGCTCGGTGTCCGGCCGGGGCAGGGGGTCGAACGGCACCCAGCCGACGCCCGTGAAGAGCACCTCGGGCCAGGCGAACGCGTCGGCGGCCCGGACCGGACCGTCGCTGCGCGACTCGAAACCCACCACCACGCGGGTCGGCAGGCCGGTCAGCCGGCCCAGCACCGCGAACGCCGCCGCGAACTGCTCCGACGTGCCGCGTTGCCCGCCGCCCCCGCGCGGTCCGAAGAGGAAGAAGCTCAAGTTCGGGTACGCGTGCCCGCTCGGCGCGTCCGCCACCACCCGGTAGTGCTCGGCGAGGAACTGCTCGATCGCGGCGGCCCGCGCGTACGGGGCGCCGTTGTCCTCGGCGAGCTGGCCGGCGAGCTTGCGCAGCGGCTCCGGCGTCCCGTCGGCGACCCGCAGCACCCGCGCCACCTCCGCACCGGCCGGCACGTCGGCGGTGGCGAGCAGGTTCGCGTCCGGCCGCTCCCGCGCCGAGGTGACCGTGTACCGCAGCCCCGGGCTCAGCCCCTCGGGCCGGATCAGCGTCCTGGTCGCCGGGTCGTACGCCACCCGCGCCCCGGTGACCTCGCGCGGGGTGGCCACCGCCGGCAGCAGCCGCCCGGTCAGGTCGGCCACGGTGATCTCCTGCCGGACGGTCTCCACCGGCCCGGCTTCCGATGCCGTGGCGGGCAGGATCCGCCCCGCGTTGCGGTAGGTCGCGCCGACCCGCCAGGTCACCCCGTCGTAGTCGCTGAGCACCGCCAGCCGGATCCGGCTCTCGGTTCCCGCCGGCGCCCGCGTGGTCACGTCCAGCAGCTTCTGCTCCGGGTTGAGCGCCCAGCCGGAGATCCGGATCAGCGGGTTCTCGTCCAGCGACTCCACCCGCGGCGGCTCCACGTAGCGGCGCGGGTCCACCGGCCGGTCGTCGACCCGGGCGGCCAGCAGCGGCCCGAGCAGAGCGGCCAGCCCTACCACCACCGCGAGGCCGAGCGCGGTGCCCGCCACCAGCCGGGCCCGCACGGCCGCCCGGACCGACGGGGCCAGCCCGGCCGTCGGGTCGGCCGCCCCCGGCGGGCCCCGCCGGTCGGGCGCGGCCAGCCCCAGCGCGACCGCGCCGGCGAAGGCCAGCGACGGCCAGGTCGCCGGGTCCGCGTTCGGCCCCACCACGTAGAGCGCGCCGGCGTAGAGCAGCGTCGGCGGCAGGAAGCCGAGCAGGGTCCGGCCGGCGCGCAGCGCCACCTCCGCGCCGGTCAGCCCGGCCAGCCAGGCCGCCACCAGCGGCACCAGCACGGTGTCCGGCGTGGGCTCGACCGGGATCATCGCGGTGAGCAGCCGGGGGATGCCGTTGCGGGCCGCGTCGGCGACCATTGGCCCGAAACTGCCCGGCAGGTCGGCGTGCCGGGCGGCCAGGTGCAGCGAGAACGCCGTCCAGCCGGCCATCGCGGCCACCGACACCGGCGCCACCAGCCAGGAGGGCAGCCGCCGGGCGGCCACGCTGACCAGCACCGAGCCGACCGCCGCGCCGAGCATCAGCCGGGTCAGCAGGTCGTCCGCGTACACCCGACCGAGCACCACCCCGGCCAGCGCGGTCAGCACGACCAGCGCCACCGGCACCGGCACCGCCCGCAGCCCCCGCTGTACCGTCGCGCGCCGATCGTCGCCCGGCGGCGCCGCCGGCCCGGGTGCGGCCGGGCGCGCCTGCGTCGTCACCACCGGCGGACCCCGTCCCACTCGGCGGCGAACCCGGCGCCGTCGGCCACGTCCAGCACCACCAGGCCCGCCGCGGCGGCCGGCGTCGGCCCGTCCGCGCCGAAGACCGCCACCACCACCGACGGGTACGCCCCGCGCAGCGCGCCGACCTGCCCCAGGTCACCCCGGCCGCCCGGCCCGGTGAGGAAGACCAGCGTGTCGCCGGCCCGGTCCTGTCGCAGCCGGCTCGCCGAGGTGCGCAGCGTGTCGGCATCGCCGTCGGTCAGCTCCACGGCGGCCAGCCGGTCCAGCGGCGGCTCGCCGGCTTGGTCCTCCCCGGGCGCCACCAGCAGCAGCGCCACCGGCAGGTCCTCCCGGACGGCGGCGGTGACCACCGAGGCGGCGGCCTCGCAGGCGGCCTCGAAGGACTCGGCCACCCCGTCCACGCGCTGCGGGTGGGCGCCGGACCGGTTGTCCAGCAGCACCACGATCCGGGGCAGGCTGGTGTCCACGTTCTCCCGCACCATCAGCTCGCCGACCCGGGCGCTGGTGCGCCAGTGCACCCGGCGCAGCTCGTCGCCGACGACGTACTCGCGCAGCGAGTCGAAGGTGATCGATCCGTGCGGCACGCTGTCCGACCGGCCGTCGGGGCTGCGCCCCGCGCCGGTGGGCACCGCGGTCAGCGGGTGGATCCGCGGGTGCACCCAGACCGGCACCGGCTGACCGTACGAGCGGGAGAGCGCCACCAGCCCCAGTGGGTCGCGCCGGGTCACCCGCAGCGGGCCGACCGGCACCACGCCCCGGCGTCGGGTCGGCACCTCGTACCGGACGGTGGTGTCCCGCCCGGGACGCAGCCGCAGCACCGGCACGGGCACGGTCGCCGCGCCGCACCGGTCCTCGGCCAGCAGGTTCGCCGCCCGCAGCCGCCCGGCGTTGCGGACCGTGACCGTCATGTGGGCCGGCTCGCCCCGGGCCACCCGGTCCGGTTCGGCGCTGCGGGAGACCTCCAGGCGGGGCCGCCAGGCGGCGGTCGCCACGGCGTAGCCGACCGCCACCGCGGCCGCCGCGCCGAGCAGCGCCAATTCCGGGTACGCGAAGCGGAAGCCGACGGCGAGCAGCAGCACGACGGCGACGAGCAGCCCGACGCCGCGGGCGGTGATCCCCATCGGCGTACGCCCGTCAGCTGTGTGCCGGGGCCGGCTGGCCCGACGGCAGCGGCACCGGCACCGACGCGATCGCCTGGTGCAGCACCTCGGTGGGGGTCACCCCGCGCACCTGCGCGTCCGGGGTGAGCAGCAGCCGGTGCGCGAAGACCGGCTCGGCGAGGGTCTTCAGGTCCTCCGGCATGATCCAGCCCCGGCCGTCGATCAGCGCGTACGTGCACGCCGCGCGGGTCAACGCGATCACGCCTCGGGGGCTGACCCCGACCCGTACCTGCGGATGGTTGCGGGTCGCGGCGGCCAGCCGGACCGCGTACGCGTAGAGCGGTTCGGCGATGTGCACCCGCCGGGCCATCCGGACCATCTCCCCGACGGTGGCGGTGTCGGTGACCGCGCTGAGCGAGTCGGGGGAGCGGACCGTCGCGCCGCGCAGCACCTCCACCTCGACCGCCTCGTCCGGGTAGCCCACGGAAAGCTTCACCAGGAAGCGGTCCAGCTGCGCCTCCGGCAGCCGGTAGGTGCCGTCCATCTCGACCGGGTTCTGCGTGGCCACCACCAGGAAGGGTTGCGGCACCGGATGCCGGACGCCGTCCACGGTGACGGTGCGCTCCTCCATCACCTCCAGCAGCGCCGACTGGGTCTTCGGCGAGGCCCGGTTGATCTCGTCGGCGATGACGATGTTGGCGAAGACCGGCCCCGGGTGGAACTCGAAGCCCCGGGTGGCCTGGTTGAAGATGGTCACCCCGGAGACGTCCGAGGGGAGCAGGTCCGGGGTGAACTGGATGCGGCGCCACTCACCCTTGACCGTCGCGGCGATCGCCCGGGCCAGGGTGGTCTTGCCGACGCCGGGTACGTCCTCCAGGAGGACGTGCCCCTGCGCGAACAGCGCGGTCAGCGCCAGCCGTACCACCTGCGGTTTGCCCAGCACGACCGCGTTGACGTTCTCCGCCAGCCGGGCGGCGAGGGCGGCGAAGCCCTGCACCTCCGGGTGGGTGAGCGGTTCCTGGGTGCTGTTCACGGTGGTGGTGCTCCTCGACTGGCTGGTGCGGCGTCAGCAGGTGGGCAGGACGTTGATGTTGTCGCCGCCCTCCAGGTTGAGCCACGCCCACGGGATGTAGTTGCGCCCGGAGTACTCGACCTGCACCCACCAGGTGCTCTGCTTCTGGCTGTTGTAGATCCAGGAGTCGACGTTGTCGCCGGACTTCTTGCAGTACGCCTTCAGCCGCGTCCCCGGCCTGGCCCAGCCGACCTGCTTGCTGTTGTCCTGCCGGGTCACCGAGAAGACCTCGTTGCCGTTGCGGCCGTCGACCTCTGCGTTGCAGTAGGTGCGCTGGTCGCCGTCCGGCCCGTTGTTGCAGGTCGCGATGCCGTACAGCGGGTCGGTGGTCTGCGCCCGGGTCGCGGTGCCCCTGCCGGCGGCGTTGCTCGCCGTGACCGTGAACGTGTACGCCGTCCCCGGCGTCAGGCCGGGCATCGTGATGCTGGAACAGGGGCCGGACCTCGCCGCCTCACCGGCGGTGCTGAGCGTGCAGGAGGCCTGCCCACCGCCCGCGTCGACCGTGAAGCTGACGGTCGCCGCGGTGGCGGTCGCCGACGAGCCGGTCACCGTCACCCGGGGCGCCGCGACCGTGCGCGCGGTGGTGCTGGCCTCCGGGCCGGGGCCGGCCTCGTTGACCGCCTTCACCTTCACCGTCACGCTCTGCCCGTCGTCCAACCCGGGCACCGTGGTCTGCGTGTCGGTCACCTCGCTGACCCGGCCCCCGACGTCGACCAGGTACTTCGTCACCGGGCGGCCGTTGTCCCGCGCCGGCGACCACTGCACGGCGACGGTGCCCCGCTGGTCGGCGACCGTGGTCGCCCGCAGCCCAGCAGGCTGCCCTGGCGGGGCGAACGGCACCACCGTGTTGCTCACCGGCGAGGCCGCCGAGCCGGCGCCCTTGTCGTTGACGGACACCACGGTGAAGGCGTACTGGGTGCCGTACTCCAGCTCACCGGCCGGCACCACCAGCTCGGTCTTCGCCGACTCGCCGGCCGGGGCGTTCGTGCCGGCCGAGGTCGCGGTCACCGCGTACTTCGCGATGGTGTTGCCCTGCCCGTTGGCGGCCGGCCACTTCACCAGCACCGTGCCGTCCGGCCGGGCCTCGGCGGTCACGCCGGTCGGCGGGTCCGGCACCGCCGCCGTCGGCGTCACCGGATTGCTCCGCCGGGCCGGGCCGGCGCCCTTGCCGTTCACCGCGTGCACCGCGAACGTGTACGCCTCGCCGTTGGTCAGGCCGGTGATCTCCACCGCCCGCTGGTTGGCGCCCACCTCGTGCTTCTGGCCGCCGCCCTCCACCACGTACCTGGTGATCTCGGCGCCGTTCGCGGCCGCCGGCTTCCAGCTCACCCGGGCCCGCGCGTTGCCGGCGGACGCGGTGACGCCGCGCGGCGCGCTCGGCTTGCCCACCTTCGGCTTTTTCGGCGGAGGCGGCGGCGGGGGAACCGGCGGCGGGTCGCCGCCGAGCACGTCGTTGGCGTACTTGTTGACCTCGCGCACCTGGTGCTTGTCGTCGACCACCCGGGCCGTCGACGAGTCGGGCGCGTTGATGAACAGGTGGTTCTCCCGCACGTCCAGCTCCAGCGGGCCGGTCATCCCCTTGCCCCGAATGGTGTCGACCAGCTTGCCGGCGCCGTCGAACGCGTAGACCGTCCCACTGGCCTCGTCGGCGCAGTAGAACCGGCCGGCCCAGGCCACCGCCGCGTTGAGCCGGTCACCGCTGCCCGGCACGGTGAACTGGCGTACCTCGCTGCCGTCGGCCACCACGTGCACCCGCCGCTCGCCGCCCACCGTGACCGGCACGGCCGGGCCGCTGGTCCGGGCCGGCAGCGTGCCCGCGGACGACATGGCCAGCGGGGTGCGCACCGTCTCGCCGGCGCGGACGGTGACCAGCGACGCCGAGGTGCGATCGAGCACCGCCACCCCGTCGTCCAGCGTGGACACCACCAGCTCGTGGCTCGGCTCCGCGACCGTGTACGTCTCGACCTGCTTCGGGCTGAGGCCGCCGCCATCGGCGGGGGCGGAGGGCAGCTCCGCCGGGGTGACCGCCGAGACGGTGCCCTCGCTGGGGATCGCGATCCAGAGCCGGCCCTTGCCGTCGAACGCGCCGCCGGTGATGCCCGGCGGGTAGCGCACCGGCTCGCCGACCGGGGTGAGCGAGCGCGGGTCCAGTTGCCGGACAATGCCCTGCACGGCGTCGACGACGAACGCCGCGTCCTCGTGCAGCACGACGTTGACCCCGAGGCCGGGCGTGGTTCGGGTGGTCGCGGTGATCTGGAGGGTGGCCAGGTCCAGCGAGCTGACCTGGCCGGTGTTCAGGTCGCGCAGGATGAGCAGTCGGTCGGTCTGGGTGACCTGCATCGGGTGCCGCCGGGCGCCGGGGACCTCCATCCGGGTGTCGACCCGCGCGGTGATGCCGTTGACCCGGGCCATCTCGCTGCGCGCCGCGCTCCACAACCAGCTGCTGGCGTCGTAGTTGGCCACCGCGTTGTCGGCGGCGCCCAGCCCGAGCACCGTCAGCCCCATCGCCGCCAGCAGAGCGCCCACCGTGCCGATGGTGACCAGCCCGCCGCGCATCCGGGAGCGGCGTGGCGGTGCGGCGGTGTCGGTCACGGTGCTCGCGACGTCGTCGATGGTGGCCACGTCCGGCTGCCTCCCCGTCTGGCTGTCCAGGTGGCGCGCCATGTCCCCGGCGACCCTCCCCTGAGCCGTGGGACATCATATGCGCCGCGCCGGCACCGGGGAACCCGCTGGGTCCCCCTGTGGACACCCAGCGTGTGCGCCGTGGACGGTCGGTCAGCCCGCCGGCGTCCGCCGCTCCCGGTCCGTGCAGACCTGACCCGACGTGGCGAACGCGTCCGTGGAGTACACCGCCAGCACCGTGAAGCAGTAGTCCACCGTGGAGCTGAGCCCGTTCACGGTGTAGCTCGTCTGTCCCGGGTCAACGGTGGCCATCACCCCGAGCGCCTTACCGGCGCGCCCGCCGGCGACCATGAACGGCACCCCGCCACCCGCCGGGTCGGACCAGGTGATCGTGACGCTCGTCCCGTCGTCGCGCAGCTTCAGCGCGGTGGGCGGCGCGCCGGTCGCCTTCGCCGCCCCCGGCGTGCCTCTGGTCGGCGCCGGCGGCGCGCCGGGCTCGTCGCGGTCCAGCGCCACCGCGCCGACCACCCCCGCGACCCCCAGGACCACGACGCCCGCAACGACGGCCAGCACCACGCGACCCCGCCCGCGCCGCGCCGGCGGCGCCTCGACCGGGTACGCCGCCGGCGGCTGGTACACCGGGCTGACCGGCGGATACGTCGCCTCCTGGCGCGGCTGCTCGACCGGGCCGGCGTCCTCCGCCACCACCCGCGGCGGCATGTCGTACGCGACCAGCGGCTCGTCGACGAGTTCCAGCGGCCCGTCGGTGTCGGTCTGGGTGCTGGCGTCGTCGTCCTCGGTCGGCTCGTCGCGGACCGGGGAGGTGGTCAGCGGCTGCGGCGGCGCCACGCTGCTCCACGGGGGCGCGGTCAGTCCCCACGGTGGGGCGCTGACGGGCGGGGTGCTCACCGGCGTGGCGCTCACCGGGTGGTGGGGTGCCGGCGGAGTGCTGGCCACGGGCGGCATTTGCGGACGGTGTACCTGGTGGGCCGGCGGGGTGCTGACGGGGTGGTGGTTCGGTGCCGGCGGGTTGCTGACCGGGTAGGCGGTCGCCGGCGGAGTGCTGACGGGGTGGCTTGGTGCTGATGGCGTGCTGACCGGGTAGGAGGGTGCGGGCGGGGCGCTGGCCACGGGGGGCGCGCTGCGGTGGTGGAGCGACTGGGCGACCGCATGGTGCGGGGTCGGCGGGGGGTTCACCGGGTTGGCCGGGGTGCTGGGGGCGGGGGCCGCACTGACGGGGTGGGTCAGCGGGGCGACCGGACGGTGCGGTGGTTGCGGGGCGCTGATCGGGTGCGTGGGCGCCGCGACCGGCGGCGCGCTGATCGGCGGTGCGGGCGGCGCGCTGATCGGCGGCGCGGTTTGCGCGCTGACCGGTGGGGTGGCGTTGAACGGTGGCGTGCTGACCGGCGGGATGGGGGCCGCGCTGACCGGGTGGGCGAAGGCTGGTGGTGCGCTGACGACAGGCGGTCCGGGTACCGATCGGTCGGTCGTGGGCGGTGGGGGCACCGGGGGCGCGCTCACCGGTGGGGCGCTGACGGGCTGGGATGCCCCGGCGTGCGGCGGCGCGCTGACCGGGCCGGTAGTGACCGGGCCTGCGCTGACCGGTGGGGCGCTGACGGGCGGCGTGCTGACCGGGGCGTTCGTCGGTCGGGTCGTCGCCTGCGGCGTCGCCGCCTGGCGCTGGGCCTCCTCGCGCAGGAGCGGATCTATCTGCTGGACCTGGATGGTCGGCCGGTCCCAGCCGTGCGCCTTCGGGACCGCCGGCCGCGGGACCTCCGTGGCGGGCGGCTCGGTCGATCTCTCGGGCGGCCTGACCGGCGAAGCATGCGACGCGTTGGCGCCGGTAGTCACCGGACTCGGCGTACCTGCGGTGGTCACCGGACTCGGCGTGGTGCCTCCGGTGGTCACCGGCGTACCCGTGGTCGGCCAGTGGTCCGGCGGAGGCGGAAGTTGCGTCGGCGCCGCGTCGGTCGGCGGCGCCGGGAGGGTCGGATTCCGGCTCGCCACCTGGGGCGCCGGTGGGACGACCGTGGGCGCGGTCACCGGACCGGGCGGCACCTGTGCCCGCGGAGGAACCGGGGGTGGTGGCACCGCCGTCCGGGTCGGCGCGGGCTGCGGAGCCGGCGGCGTCGCGGCGGCGGGTCCGGACCACGCATCCGCCGGCCCGGTCGCCTGGTGCGGCGTGGTCGAGGGCACGGCCGGGGCCCGCAGGTGCGGCGGCGCCCACGGTGACGTGGCGGGGGCGGCGGCGTCGACGTGCGCGGGTGGCCCGGGTCGGGGCGGAGTGGGAGCGGGTACCACGGGCGGCTGCGGGGTCGGCCGGGCGGGCGGATGCGGCGCGGGCGGGGCCGACCGGGGCACCGGCACCTGGGGCGCCGGCGGCACGGAGAACTGCCGGTGCGGCGCGTGCGGAAGCTGCGAGGCCGCGACGGGCGGCGGTGGCGCGGGTGGTGCCGGCGCGGGCGGCACCTGGCGTGCGGGCGGGGCCTGCGGTGGTGCGGAGACCTGTTGAGCGAGGGGCGGCGCCTGGGGCGCCGGCGGCACGGCTCGCTGCGGGGGAACTGGGGCCGTGGGTTGCTGCCGCACCGGCGGTACGACCGGCCTCTGCTGTGGCATGCCGGTCGTGGGTGCGGAGAACGCGCCGCCCGTGCTCGGCGCGGTGCTCGGCGGTCCAGCCTGCCCAACGGCGGGCGGCCCGGAGTGCCGGAGCGGAACCGGCCCGGGCTGCGGAGCCGGCCCGGGCTGCGGGGCGACGGGCGGGGGCATCGCCGGTGCCGCGCCGCCGAGGTACTGCCGGGCCGCCCGTACCGCGGGGTGGTGCTCACCGAGCACGGCGGGTCCGGCGGTGGCCACCCGGGTGTAGTTGCGGCGGGCCTCGTGGCGGTTGCCGAGCTCCTCGGCCACCGACCCCAGATCGAAGGAGATGGCCAGCATCAGCGGCTCGGCGCCGGTCCACCGGCGCTCGCCCGCGGCGTACGCCTCCTCCAGCACCCGCCGGGCGGCTGTCGGGTCGTCGGCCTCGCGGTGCATCCGCGCCAGCAGGTGTGCGGTGCCCAGCACCTCCGGGTGGTCCTCGCCGTACGCCGGCCGGACCGAGGCGATCGTGTCGGCCAGCAGCCGCCGGGCGGCGGGCAGATCACCGGCGGAACGGAGGGCGAGCGCCCGCTGCTGAGCGCCGACGAGGGGGGAGGGTTGTGACACGTGAGCAATGCTGCCGGTAGACGGTGCCCGGACGCTACCCGCCCCGACGGCACGCCCCGCCGGTGCTGTCCGCTTCGTGCCTCTGACCTGGGCAGATGTCGCGACGTTGCACCGGGCCGGCGGCGATGTGCATGATCCATCTCGGCCGTGTACAGTAATGCCCCGTGCGGCCCACCAGGGGCGGCTGACCGGCGGGAGAGCCGGCGACGCCGACAGGGTAGGCTGGACGAGTAGGTCCGGGTGGCGGAATGGCAGACGCGCTAGCTTGAGGTGCTAGTGCCCGTATAGGGCGTGGGGGTTCAAGTCCCCCCTCGGACACAAACCATTGCCCCACGGTGCGCGCTGAGATCAGCTTCAGCGCGCACCGTTTGCGTTTCAGGCCGGTAGGTGAGCCGGAGTCCGAGTTGCCGGTAGGCCTCGGCCT
Source organism: Micromonospora sp. U56 (assembly GCF_018070095.1). Lineage (NCBI taxonomy): Bacteria > Bacillati > Actinomycetota > Actinomycetes > Micromonosporales > Micromonosporaceae > Micromonospora > Micromonospora sp. U56. Next base: position 10,311 of record NZ_JAGPYL010000100.1, on the reverse strand, counting down.
TGTCGGCGGGGTCTGCGTCGCGGAGCACGGTGACGATGTCGCCGAGCGCTTGTACGAGGTTGGTGCTCTCTGTTCGGCTCATCCGCTGTGAGCTCTTGTTCGGTGTGGCGTGGAGATCGGCTTCGGCACGGGTCCGCTCCGCCTGGGTTTGGGCGATCCAGCCGATAACCACCGCCGGGTCGGCTCCGGCGCCGAGGGCTGCTCGGTAGCGCTCAAGCTTGGCGTCGCAGTCGGCGATGGCCGCCCGGGCTGCGGTGCCGAGGGTGGGTAGATCATCAGTGGCCTGGGCGTTAGCCATAGCGCTGATCGTTCGTTCGATGCGGTCCGGCGCGAAGGCGGAGGCCAGCCAGGTGTCGAGCGGGTCGGTGAGGGCGTCCTCCCGCAGGTAGACGTTGCGGGGGTGCTCGACCTGGTTGACGAGGGCGTATTCCTGTGGGAAGCGGCAGCGGTAGTACGCGTCGCCGTGGTTGTACTGGCCCTGCATTCTGCGTTCGCAGGCGGCGCAGTAGATCAGGCCGTGAGGCCGTGCATGCCCTCGTCGTCGTCGCGGCCCTGCACCCCCGCCGCCTCGAGCGCCGCCACGCCGGTGCCCCGGGTGACGAGGATCGGCTGCGGGACCAGGCTCTTCGCCATCGCCGCGTCCAGCGCGGCGACCTGGTCCCGGTCGTCGTCGCTGGTGGCCACCCGCGCAGCGCCCGGCTGATCGACGGGTCCTTGATGTACGTGCGGGCGGCGTCGATCTCGTCGCGGCTCAGCCCGTCGGGCGCCTGCATGTTCCGCTCGGCCCACACTGCCCCGTCGGCGCTGCCGTCCCAGCGGCGTACCCCGTGCCGGAGTCCGGCCGGCTCGCCGGCTCGGTGTGCCAGCTCCCCGTGGGGCGTCTGTGCCAACGCGGCCTGGGCGTCGCCGGCGAGGTGCGGCAGGGTCGCCCGCACGGCGCCCGCCGGGTCCGGGGAGCCGACGATCCCGGCCAGGTAGGTGACCGCAAGCTCCTCGGCCTTGGCCCGCTCCGCCGCAGCGTCGAACCAGTCCGCGCCGGCCGCCCACTCCGCCCGCTCGTCGGGGGTGCCGTCGCCGGCGGCGAGCCGCCCCCGCAGCCCGGCCGGGGTAACCCCGGAGTCCGGGTCGAGCAGCTGCCGCACCGTGGCCGTGTCGGGCGGGTCGACCGGCGGGGACGGTGGCAGCCCGGACGACTCGACGTCCCGCGCGGCCACCATCGACACCCAGCCGGCCCGGGTGCGGACCTGCAGCTGCCCGCCGCCGGGGGTGGCCATCACCTCGCCGACGGTCTCACCGACGCCAGGAGTCCACGCCCGCACCCACGTGCCGACCTCGATGAACCGGCCGCGGCTGTCTCGGGGTGTTCGGCCTCCTGCCAGTCTTTGCGGAGGGCCCAGCGGGCGAGCAGCGCGGTCATGGCACGGATGGTCCCGTCGGTCAGCTGCTTACGTCCCGCTGGTGGATTACGTGCGCAGGTAGTCCACACTGAGCCGGCTACACGCTGTCAGGAGGCAGTGATGAGGGGTCAGAGAAGCTCGAAGCCAGAGAGCCAGCGCCGAGTACATATCCGCGCGCGCAAGCTGGATGGGGAGCAAACCCGAGACCTTCGGGTGTCACGTTTCGTTGCCGGGCTGGCGCTGCTCCTGGCCGTGGCCGGACTCCTGGCCGACGCCTTCGACTTCGTGCGCACGGCTGCAAGACCCGCCCCGACCCCCACGGCTGCCCCCCAGGCCGGGCGGTCGCCGTCGGAGCAGTTTCAGTACCAGGCGACCGTGCAGGACGGCCGTCGGGACTTGTTCGAGGGCGAGCTCCACGTCACGACCGACCGGACAGTGGATGTCACCGAGTGGTTCGCCGTCAGGGTCCTCATTTGCGGGCCCGCTAACAGCGACGACCTCTGCCTGTACCCGACGGAACTGGCTAGCGCGGGCGCGGTACCGCGGCGCCCGTCGACCAGCATAACGGTGCCGATCGGCGGCCGCGTTGGAGTCATCCTGACTGCTCCCTACTCGGAGATTGAAATCAGGGATGACCTGAACCCCGAGGGCTCTGCCCAGCCGCTCACCGATCCCGGCGACGCCGCCACCTGGTGGTGGAGCGTCCGCGCCAGCAAGCCCGGCACGTACGAGCTGAAAGGCGCGGTGTTCGTCCTTGCCGCAGACACGGACCGGGAGCTGGTCACCCGAGAGAGCTTCACCATCAGGCTCACGGTGGAGCGGACCTCGAAGTACGTCGCCAAGCAGCTCTGGACTGTGACCCTGGACGTCACGAAGTGGTCAGTGCCTCAGATCATCGCCGTCCTCACCGCGCTCCTCGGCGCAGGCGCGTTCGCAGCATGGATTCGCCGCCGCCTCCGCTGATCGACTACTCGTCTTCGGCGGGCACCGCCACTACCTGCGGGCGGCTCCAGCGGCGCTGCGCGCGCTCCTCCGCGGTCTCGTTGGCCATGTCCTGCCAGATCCCGTCAATCGCCGCGAGCTTCTCCTCGTCCGTCCCCGAAATCTCGTGCCGGAAGACGTACACGTTGTGCTCGTTGCTCCAGACGACGAGGCCGTTGTCCTCCAGCTCCACGAAGTGGCGGACGAAGTCGGGCATCTTCATCTTCGTCTCGTAGGCGACCAACGCCAGGCAAGCCCAGGATCCGGCTTTCTTGCCCGGATTGGCGACCTGGTAGGGCCAGCGCTCGATCACCTCGAGGGCACCGTCGCTGATCCCGCTGTCGACCATGTTCTGCCACGTGCGGGCGGGCGAGTCGGTCAGGCGACCCTTCTCGATGGTCAGCTTCGGCGCCAGGGGCATGATGTTGGCCAGTACATCCACCGGCGCGACCGGCAGCTTCACCTTGAAGTCCGGCGGGTACAGGTCATCCCGCTGCGCGCGCCGCTGGGCGGCGATCCGGCTTTTGTCCGGCCCGGCCTTCCGCTTGGTCTTCTTGCCCATCCCGCCCCTCCTGGTTGACGTCTGGCACCCTACCGGCGGTCGTGCACCGGGCTGGGGAAGTCGCGCGGCGTCGGCCTTCGTGCCGGACGACGGTACGGGCGCTGAGCCCCAGGACCCGGGCCGCGTCGACATGGCTACGGCGGCTCACCCTGACGACGTGGTCGATCGCCGCGCTGCGCTCGGCCACGCCCAGCGGCCGGCCAGGGCTCTCCTCGCGTACGGCCCGGTCGACGACGACCTCGTCGACGTCGACGGTGGAGCGCCACGGCTCGTCGACGATGGGCCGCCACCCGACCTTCCGTGCTGCCTGCCGGGCCTTCGTCGCCGCCCGGCCAACGGGCGCCGGGTAGGTCAGCAGCTCGTCATACAAGTCCTCCACCTGACGGGCGAGGGACCGGCCGATCCGCCGTCTGTGGCCGTGGGCGACGGCGGCGAGGGTCATCCGCCGCCGGTCCAGCCGGCGCGCCAGGTAGGTGACCCACCAGCCGGTCGCCAGCAGCTGCCGGAGCAACTCGGCGGTGGGCTCCGCGTCGACCAGGCTGGGCTCCCACCGGCCGGCGGCGATCGCCCGGAGCGTCACGGCGAAGCAGGACCCACCGTACGTGAAGGACGCCGGCCCATGGGGTCCCGTAGATGCCAGACCCTTCTGCTCTGGGGCAGGAGACGAGGATGTGGTCCTCAGAGAAAGGGCATCCGGGCGTCGGGCTGCGTCGATGTCAACACCGGTTGAACCCGCCCGGTCATGTTCGCCGCCGTTGCTGTCACGGCTGCTGTCGGCACCGCCCGCCCCTCGGGCTGCGTGGTGAGTGTCGGGGTAGTTACACAGCGCCGTGAAACATTGATCGCCGCGATCCTCGTCTCTACGCTGCCCGGAGTGTCAGCCACGATCAACGGGGGATCATGAGCGGCTTCTACGTAGACCCTGACGGCTTGAACGGCTTGTACAACCTGCTCCACCGAGCGTCCGGAGACGCCGCCGACACTCTCGGCTACATGCGCCGCCACTGCGACCTGACCTTCGACCAAGAGGGCTTGCTCTTCATGCTCGCCGGCCCGCATCATGCGGCCTACCGCCGGATGACCGAAGGGTTGGAACGGCTCAAGAGCCTTACCGGGAGTGCCGCGACGCAGGTCAACCTGGCGCAACGCGAGTACGCCACCTCCGACGCCTCTGCGGCAGCTCGTCTAGACCAAAGCTACCCGGGTGCCCGTGACTCGTCGAGCCTTCGCGGCACCCTGGCCGGCCCCACCCGGTCGGACCTGTGGCCTACCGCCCCACGCTCACCGTTCGCCGACGTGGCCGACCCCTCAACGCGGCTGGTGCCGCCCAACTACGCCACCGGCATCGAGATGTTTCAGATCAACCCGCTCGCGGACCTGGTGAGCCCTGCGGCGTGGCTGCGTCAGGTCAGCGTGTGGCTGTTCGGGGAAGACCCGTTCGAAGGCTGGGGCAAAGCCTTCAGCGGCGACTGGGACTCCTACGTCCACTGCGCGGCAGCATGGCGCATCATCGGCAACGCCATGGACGATCTCAGCCGCAACCTCATCACCGGAGCCGCGGACGTCCCTGACGTGTGGCGGGGCAACGCGGCAGAGGGCGAGCAGGAATACCAACTCTCCCTCGGCACCGCGGCCCGCGCCCTGCACCCGGTCTGCGACCAGTACGCCGACCTGTACACCCGGGCAGCCGAAGCGGCCAAGCAGCTCTACTCCGTGGTCACCGGCCTGATCAGCAAGCTCATCGACGTGCTCATCATCATCAACGCCGCCTCAGCGGTCGGCACCGCCACGATCGAAACCGGCGTCGGCCCGGTCCTCGGCTACGGTGTCGCCGCCTACTACGCCTGGCAGGCCTACGACCTGTACAACGAGATCTCCACCTTCTACGGCAACGCCGAAGCCACCTTTAAGGGCATCGCCGGCTCGATCGAGATGGTCAAGGCTGGCATGGAAGTCGCCTCGCTGCCCGACCTGAAGCCCTACCAGCACCCCGCACACCTGGGACCACGATGACCGACGACATCACCCGCGAACCCCTCGCCCGCGCCGTCCTGACCACCCTCGCCCGCACCCGAGGCCCCAACGATCCCCTCGGTTCACTGGCCCGCACCGTGCTCGGCGGGGACATGGACCTTCGCACCGCCGCGTCCGTATCCTGGCACGGCACCGCGCTGCACGCCTCGTTCACCGAGGCGCTAGACCACCGCGACGCACTCTCCGCCGACCAGCGGGCCGAGTTCGAGCGACAGGCCCAGCGACTGCGCGAGGCCGGCGACCAGGCCGTGCTCGACCCCAACGGCGCGACGGACGACAACCACCACCAGGAGGGCCGGCAAGCATGAGCGCATGGACGCGCTGGAAGATCGCCATCCCGCTGATCGGCCTCAGCCTGCTACTCCTCGTCCCCGCCGTCTTCGGCGCCTGGGCCTGGTGGTCAGAGAACGGACCCGCCTACCGCACCCTGACCGTAGTCATCTGCCTGGTCGTCGCGGCCTGCCTCGGCGTCTCGGTCTCCATCGGCGTCAAGCCCACCCGAGACGTCCCTTGGCTCCGCATCGGACTCGTCGCCGCCGGCATCCTGGCCACCTGCGGCCTCGCCGTCGCCCGCAACTCCGTCTGAACCACCTCAGATTAGCCATACCCACTTGCTCACGGAGGGTGTGCGGGGCGGTCGGTTCGCCGACGTCGATGCCGCCGGGGTCGGGGGCAGCGGGGTGGCGGGCGCCCGCGTCGCAGTAGAGGGGCCAAGTACCCCTGTCCGGCGTCCACACCGGCACGGTTTCTGCGCGACGAGAGGATGTGCCAGCCGGTCAGTTGCCGCTGGTCTCGCGGCCCGAGGTTGGGGAGCAGGTTGGGAGCAACCGGGTGCACTGAACGGCGTCAAACAGCGCCCAACGGCACCGAACGGCACTCAACTGCACCCACCCCGACCTGCAGGTTTCCATTTCCGCAGGCCAGAGTCGGTGCGGCGTCCTGCTTCACACGGAGTGCTCAGCCGAATTGAGCAGCAGTCGACGGCACTCTATGTAGCCTGGCAGGGGAGTATCCGCAGGTCGGGCCGGTAAGGGGCCGGTGGGTGGCCTGGCCTTGCAGGTGGGTGCAGATTGGGTGCAGCACGGCGAAGTGGTCACCGCGTCCGAAGTGCTCAACGGCGCCAGGCAGGGCACAGCGTTCTGAGCTGCGGTGATGTGGGCGGACGGGTCGGTGTGACCTCCCAGAGAAGACCGTAGTGGTCAGGCTTCACTGCTACTCGCCTGGCTGGTGCCGGCTGTCGTCCTGGGGCCGCTGACGTCACTCAAGAAGATCTTGCTGCATCGACGTATGACTCTGGGCGCTCCCGTACTGGCGCCGGCATAGATCCCGACAAATGAGACTCGAATCTCACCGGCAACGCTCTGAACAGGGCTTCCTGCGCGGTGAGCTCTTCGGCGTGCCCGAAGGCGTCTACCTTCTCGGGTTATCGCTGGTCAGCCAGCGATGTCCTCAACTGCCGATGTGCGCGCACCTGACCTTGCTTCAAGGCGCTTCTCCGATGTCAGGCGATCGCGCGGGTGCGGCCGCCCCGCACGGCCACCAGCGTCGGGCACGACGCGAACCACACCAAGGTTCTCCACCGAGACCACTGGGCGAGCCGGCCGATCCGCCCACCTGCCCCCGTCCCGACTCGGAGCCAGACAGCGCTTCCGCAGGTGTGCACGCCGAGTAATCGAGCCCTTGTGGACTGACATCGTGGCCGCTCCTCCTGACGGCGCCCGATTAGAGTTCACGCCACATCAGGCGCGACCTGCCGATTCTCGGTGTCGCTGCCACTTCCCAGTCTTGCAACTAGCCCATCGTGAACCCGGTCAACGTGCCGTCCACGTGGCGTGGCAAGCAGACGAGTGACCAGGTCCACTCACCGCCATGGGATCGACGACGGAGCATGTGCTACGGTAGCCGAGTTGCAGTTTTGATTTCCGTAGACGTTTTCCGGCGCCTGATGGGGCATCTGAAACCCATCCAGGCGCTTTTCGTTTTTCGTGTCGTTTCGACGCGGGTGATCAACGCGGCGGCGTAAGGGTCCGCACAGTGCGGTCTCTAACAGCCTGCGAAGGAGCAGACATGACTACAGGTACCGTGAAGTGGTTCAACGCCGACAAGGGCTTCGGCTTCATCAGCCCGGACGACGGCGGCGCCGACGTCTTCGCCCACTTCTCCGCGATCTCGGCGAGCGGCTTCCGCAGCCTCGACGAGAATCAGAAGGTGGAGTTCGACATCACCCAAGGCCAGAAGGGCCCGCAGGCGGAGAACATCCGCCCGCTTTGATCCACACTCTGCGAACGGCGGCCCGACTGGTTCAGCGGGCCGCCGTTCGGCGTTTCATGCGCTCACCACGGCATCGCGAAAATCGTCTGATCGGCAGAAGGCCGGCCATCTCGGTGTGGAGCCAGCTCGGCATTGCCCCCGTGTTCTCTTCTCTGGATCGATTCGGACCTCGGGCGCTAGTCTGCCCAGGCCGACTGTCAGCTCGCCCAAGGCGCGCCGCTGGCTCATGAACCAGACAGACACAGACGTCGACCCTTATCGCTAACGAGCCGAATTCCGCATCGCCGCCGCCCTGACGGTCGAGGCACGTACGGTCGCGGTCCAGGTGGAGCACACCATGGTCGGACTCGACGCCTCGCCTCCTGATGACTGTCAGACAGCCGGGACCCGGGGTGCACGGCGTTACATCCTGAAGGGTTGATGACTATGACGACGACCTACTCGGGTCCTGCGAGGCTGATCCTGGTCGACGGCGCATGCATATCCGGCATGGCTTCCCTCAGGACCAACCAGCGCGGAGGACTCAACGGCTGGGGCGGCACGTTCCGTCCGGACGAGATCACGACAGACCTTCGCAACGCAGTCGAAGGGCTGCAATTGGAACTGCCCTACGATCGGATGGGGACAGTCGCCGTCACCGGCATACGCAAGCTACTCGCCACGCAGGTGTTGATGTCGTTGGCAGGCCGCGGACCCGCACCATTCTGATCGTGCGCCGCACGGCCGCCGCTACATCGCCGCCGCGACGCGGTCACTGTGCTCTGGCGCAGCGACGAGGGCAGGACCGTGTTGATCGGTAGACTCTGCCAGGAACCGTTAACTCTCATGCCGCTGTTCGTGCGCGCAGGTGCCGCTGCGGCCGTCCCAATCACGCTGGCCTCGCCCTCCTGTCTTGGCGAGTGGAGACTGCCGCGGTGGAGCTTCGGCATGCTCATGCTGCTCAGACGGCTCGGTCTAGGATCTTCCGCGTGAAGGCGGTGTTCGACTGGGGCGGGTTCGAGCAGGTCCTCACCGATGCACTCGTGCGAACCGTCCAGACGGTAATCGCCGAGCGGCCGAATCAGCACTTCTATGCCGCGGCGTGGGGCGAAATCTATCGCGAGACTGACGGTGTGATCACGCTGCCAATCCTCGGGATGAACTCGCTCGAGGCGGTGCAAAAATGGCCGGCCGAGCGTCGTGCAGACCTCGGAAGGAATGTGGCGGACTGGGAAGAGTCCGACCTCGACTGGCTGCCGGAGAAGGACGACCGGCGCTGGCAGCAGGAGCTGACCGCGTTCGCGCGTCGTGGCAGCACCCGGCAGTGGGAACAGACCTTCCGCCGGTATCTGGCCGCCTTGGTGACGGCGTGCCGGCAGGCCCGCCGGCGGCTGGGCGATGCGGGTACCGTCGACCGCGATTTCCTGGTGCTGGTGCTCGACCACGAGTGCGGGGAGGCGCTGCTGCGCCGCGTGCTGCGCGAACGGGAACTGCACCGGCACTTCCCCGAACTCGACCGGCGACGCGCAGAGATGGCTCGGATCGCGGCGCTACCACAGGCCGAGCAGGCGCGCTACTACGTGTCCCTGCTTGGCGACTATGACGGTCTCATCAGCGCTGAGGAAGCGGCTCAGGCGCTGATCCCGCTAGGCCGTCCGGCCGCCGCGGAGTTGATACCACTACTGGGCAGGGCCGAGCGGGCGTGGAAGGCCGCCAAACTTCTCGCCGACCTCGGCCTGCCCGACGAAGAGGTGATCGGTGCACTGACCGCCGCACTCAACCGGCTTGACGGACCAGACCAGCTGTGGACGGCTCGGGCACTAGCCCGGCTCGGCCGGCTGGATCTGGTACTCGACCACGCAGACCGACTTCCCCAAGAAGCGGTGGTCACAGCTGTCGCCGCCCCTTACACGAGCTTCCGTGATCAGGGGCGGACCCCGCTCGCCTTGAACTACCGTCCCCTCGAAGACGTGCTCACGAGCCGGCCAGAGTATGCAACAGCCCTGGCCGAGGAATTGAAACCAGGCACCCCGCCGTGCCGCATCAACACCGACGAGGTCGACGAAGCCCTTCGCGGCCTGCAGTCAGAACACGTCCTCGTCCGCCGACACGCCGTGGACGTCCTCGGCGAGCGCCAACTCGGCCGTGCAGTCGGCCGACGGATATTGCCCGCGCTCAGCAACGCGATGGTGCACGATCCGGATCCGACCGTGCGTCGGCTGGCGGTTCTGTCCCTGCGGTGGTGGCAACGCGACGCCCACCCCTACGTGGACGTCGTCCGGTCAGTACTGGACGACACCGTCGGCGAGGTGCGCGCCGCTGCCGCTGATTGGATCCGCGAACGCGATGACCTTCTCGAGACCGCACGTGACATCAGCCGCTGACGCACCTTCGCCGCTGGCCGCGAATCAACAAGGTCAGGTGTGCGCATCTGCCGCTGACAAAGCGCGGGGTCCGCGAGCGCGCTCGTCACCGTCCGTTCCCACTGTCGTCGGGTCGCTCGCCTCGTACCCGCGGGGCGGACCTGCGTTAGGCAGACTGTCCCGGCTGACCGCATGAGGCGGGAATCGGGGGAGCAGGTTGGGAGCAGCCGGGTGCACTGAACGGCGTTGAACTGCACTCAACGGCACCGAATGGCGCCCAACGGCGTACGCCGCGACCTGCGGTCTTGCGTTTTCGCAGGTCAGAGCGGGCGGAGCGTCCTGCTTCACACGGAGTGCTCAGCCGAATTGAGCAGCAGTCGACGGCACTCTATGTAGCCTGGCAGGGGAGTATCCGCAGGTCGGGCCGGTAAGGGGCCGGTGGGTGGCCTGGCCTTGCAGGTGGGTGCAGATTGGGTGCAGCACGGCGAAGTGGTCACCGCGCCCGAAGTGCTCAACGGCGCCAGGCAGGGCACAGCGTTCTGAGCTGCGGTGATGTGGGCGGACGGGTCGGTGTGACCTCCCAGAGAAAACCGAAGTGGTCAGACATCCCAGGAGCTTGGATGTCAAGCAGCGGCGGGTTGGGTTCGGTGTGACCAGGCGGTTGCCTGGTCGTAGAGAGTGGTGGTCTTGAGGCAGCCGTGGAGGATGCCGACGAGGCGGTTGC